>NZ_BCBI01000033.1:0-65910 GCF_001320565.1 Pseudomonas sp. NBRC 111132 | reverse complement strand
CCTTTGCCATTGCCTTCAAGGACGCGGCCTATGGCTTTGCCACGATGCAGGCGGGCAACAAGCAGTTGGCGTTCATGCAGGGGATTCAGGACAAGAACATCCAGATCAAGGGCAATCCGGCGCTGGTGATGTGGTTCCAGGGGCTGATGAAGTACCTGAAACCCAAGAAGAAAGGCTGAAATTGCCGGGGCCGCAATGCGGCCCCAGAAGTCTCAATGCGGTGCGTGGAACTGCGAAGCCAGTTCTCGCAACAGGTTCTCGGCCTCGAGCACCTTGTTCACCACATCCTCGGCCTTGTCCCGGGTAATCCCCAAACGCTCCAGTAGCTCGTCAGGGATCTCTTCCTGCGGCCCAGTGCCGATCCCCCGTGAGCGCAGCAGGCGAGTGGCCAGGCACACCAGGTTGGGGAACGCCGAGTACTCGCCGTCATAGGCCGGGTCGTGCTGGAAGCGCAGGGCGGTCGACAGCTCTTCGGGCATGTCCCACAGCTTCATCAGCCAGGCCCCGATCTGCTCGCGGCTGATGCCCAGCAGGTGCTGCTCCACGTAGGTGTGGTTCAGGTGCGGGTTGACCTCCAGGTGGCGGCAGATCAGCGAGAAGTGCGGCGGGAACACATGCGCCAGCAGCAAGTAGCCAAAGTTGTGCAGCAGCCCGGCCAGGTAGGTGAGCCCGGCTTCGGGGCGCTCTGCCCGAGGCATGGCGCGGGTCAGGCCTTCGATGATTGCAGCGGTGTAGATCGACTGCTGCCAATAGGGCGTTGCCTGCTGTGGGTGGTCTTTTGGCAGGCTCAAGGTTTTGCCCAGTGCCAGGCCAAGGGCCAGATTGATCACCAAGTCGAAGCCCAGCACGCGGACAATGGCGTCTTCCACCGAGCGGATCTTGCCCGGCGAGGCGTAATAGGGCGACGCGGCCCAGCTCACCACTTGCGCTGCCAGCGCCGGGTCTGTTTCGACCACGCCCGTGATGTCATCGATACTGGCGTTGGGGTCTACCCGTAGCTTGATGATTTTTTGCGCGGTGTCGGCCAGCGGTGGGATTTCGATGGTTTCTTCCAGGCGCTTCTGAATGCGTCGGGCAGTGAAGGCCTGGACGGCATTGGTGATTTCCCGGGTGTCGTCATCGGGGCGGTCGAGGTTGGGGCTGATGGCCTCGACTTCCTGACCGAAGTTGCTGGCGCTGGCTTTGGCCAGCATACGCTTGAAGTTCGCGCGTTCGATTTCCAGCAGCAGGCCGGCTTCGCCCGACTGGATATAGACGGTCTCGGCGTCGAGCAGGCTCTTTTCGTACTGGCACGGCGAGCTGGTCAGCGCCGGGATACCCGGCAAGGCCTTGAGCTGGTGCTTGTCGAGCATCTGCTTCAGTCGCGGCACCGACACAGCGGTGAGCTTGCGCCCGGTCAGCTCGGCCAGGCGGTTGAGGTCCAGCAGTTGGCTCTGCGGGAACAGCACCATGAGGGCGCCGACCTCGTCGTCGAGAAGCACCGCCTGCACCCGCGAAGCCGCAGGCAGCTGCGGGTGTTCGACCACCTCGCGGTAGGCCACGCCGAGTTTGTCGAGCAGCAGCCTGATGACAGAGGGGGCGTGTGGGGTTGCGGTGTCCAGGGCAACTTCAGTCATGGTCCGTATCCACTGTTTCTTTTAAACGCGAAGTATAACCAGCCTGCGAGCAAATCTGGATCCATTCTGGGACTAGCGTCACACTTGGCCATATTGCTGGCCATGGCGCAGCCAGCGGTCGAGTAGCGGGCTGACATGATCCGGCCAGCGCGCGACCAGGGCTTGAGCGGCGTCTCGCACAGCCGGCAGCAGGTCGGCGTCGCGCATCAGGTCGGCGACCTTGAACTGCAGCAGGCCGGTTTGGCGGGTGCCCAGCATCTCGCCCGGACCACGCAGCTCAAGGTCCTTTTCGGCGATGATGAAGCCATCGTTGGTTTCGCGCATGATCCCCAAGCGCTCGCGACCGATCTGCGACAGCGGTGGGTGGTACAGCAGCACGCAATGGCTGACGGCGCTGCCCCGGCCAACCCGGCCGCGCAGCTGATGCAGTTGGGCAAGGCCCAGGCGTTCGGGGTTTTCGATGATCATCAGGCTGGCGTTGGGTACGTCCACGCCGACTTCGATGACAGTGGTCGCGACCAGCAACTGCAACTCACCGGCCTTGAACTGCGCCATGATCTCGGCTTTTTCCGCAGGTTTCATGCGGCCGTGAATCAGGCCCACACGCAGTTCGCCCAAGGCGCTGCCGAGTTCTTCATAAGTGCTTTCGGCTGCCTGACAGGTCAGCTCTTCAGACTCTTCGATCAGGGTGCACACCCAATAGGCCTGGCGCCCCTCGGCGCAAGCGGCGCGAACCCGCTCCACCACCTCGAAGCGGCGGCTGTCGGCCACCAGCACCGTGTTCACCGGGGTACGCCCAGGCGGCAGTTCGTCGAGCACCGAGGTGTCCAGGTCGGCATAGGCGCTCATGGCCAGGGTGCGCGGAATAGGCGTGGCAGTCATGATCAGCTGGTGTGGGCACAGCTCGCCGGCCACGCCTTTTTTGCGCAGGGCCAGGCGTTGCTGTACGCCGAACCGGTGCTGTTCGTCGATGATCGCCAGGGCCAGGTGCTTGAACTTGACCTCTTCCTGGAACAGCGCGTGGGTGCCGACCACCATGGGTGCACCGTTGGCGATCTGCTCCAACGAGGCTGCCCGGGCCTTGCCCTTGAGCTTGCCAGCCAGCCACGCCACTTCGATGCCAAGCGGTTCGAGCCAGCGTTTGAAGGTGATGTAGTGCTGTTCGGCGAGAATCTCGGTGGGTGCCATCAGCGCCACCTGGTAGCCCGCTTCCAGGCCCTGCAACGCAGCCAGGGCGGCAACCACGGTCTTGCCCGCCCCCACATCGCCTTGTACCAGGCGCATCATTGGCGCGTGCTGGCTGAGGTCGTAGGCAATTTCGTTGGCTACCCGCTGCTGCGCGCCGGTCGGCTGGAAGCCCAGGTTGGCCAGGTATTGCGCCTGCAGGCGCGTGGCCTTGGGCAATACCGGTGCACGCAGGCTGCGCAGGCTTTCGCGCAGGCGTTGTTGCGACAGCTGATGGGTCAGCAGCTCTTCGAAGGCCAGGCGGTGCTGGGCCCAGTGCTGGCCTTCGGCAAGCTCGTCGAGGTCGGCGTCGGCCGGTGGGTTGTGCAGGTAGCGAATGGCTTCGTCCAGCGGCGCCAGCTGGTAGTCCCGCGCCAGTTCGTCCGGCAACCAGTCGGGCAGGCTGCGTGGGCCGAGCAGGCCAAGGCTCTGTTGGCACAACAGGCGCAGGCGTTGCTGGGTAAGGCCTTCGGTGGAGGGGTAGATCGGCGTCAGGGTCTGCTCGACCGGTGGCGGCGGCTCGTCGCCGTTCAGTGCGCGGTACTCTGGGTGGTAGATTTCCAGGCCCGAAGCGCCGGGGCGGGCTTCGCCGTAGCAGCGCAGGTGAGTGCCGCGCTTCAGGCCCTCCTTCTGCGCGTTGCTGAAGTGGTAGAAGCGCAGTGTCAGCACGCCGCTGCCATCACCCAGGCGCACCACCAGGCTGCGGCGCTTGCCCATGGTCACGTCGCTACCACTGACCACCCCCTCGATCACCGCATCCTGGCCGGGGCGCAGTTGGCCAATCGGTACCACTCGGGTGCGGTCCTGGTAGCGCAGGGGCAGGTGGAACAGCACGTCCTGCAGGTTTTCCAGGCCGACCTTGGCGAGCTTTTCCGCCATGGCCTCACCAACACCTTTCAGTACCGTGACCGGGACTTTCGACAGCTCACTCATGACTCAGGCCGGCTGTTCCGCAGGGTTTTTTGCGACCGAGCACAGGCGGATCGAGTCAGCGAGGATCTCGATGGCCTTGGGCCGAGGGAAGCTGGCGCGCCAGGCGATGGCCACGGTACGGAACGGTGCCGGTGCCGTCAGCGGGCGCACTTCGATGACGCCGGGGGCGTAGTGATGGCTGTGCACGGCCGACAGCGGCAGGATCGACACGCCAAGGCCCGAGGCCACCATGTGGCGGATGGTTTCCAGCGAACTGGACTCGACCGTGGTGTGCCTGGAGCCTTCTCCCCCCTTGTTCAAGGTTGGGCAGGCTTCCAGTACCTGGTCACGGAAGCAGTGGCCTTCACCGAGCAGCAACAGGCTCTTGTCGTTGAGCATGGCGGTGTCGATGGTCTTCTTCGCCGTCCACGGGTGGTCGGCAGGCATCAAGGCGCAGAACGGTTCGTCGTACAGCGGCAAGGTCAGCACGTCGGCTTCGTTGAACGGCAGGGCGATGATCACCGCGTCCAGTTCGCCGTTGCGCAGCTTTTCGCGCAGTACGTGGGTGAAGTTTTCTTCGATGTACAGCGGCATCTGCGGCGCCACGCGGTGCAGTTGCGGGATCAGATGCGGGAACAGGTAGGGTCCGACGGTGTAGATGGCACCGACCTTGAGCGGGGCGGTCAGCTGATTCTTGCCGGCCTGCGCCAGTTCGCGAATGCCTTGGGCCTGCTCCAGTACCTTCTGCGCCTGGGCAACGATGCTTTCACCGACCGGGGTCAGGCGTACCGCGCTTTTGCTGCGCTCGAAGATCAGAACGCCAAGCTCATCCTCGAGCTTCTTCACACCGACCGACAGGGTCGGCTGGCTCACGTGGCAGCGCTCGGCGGCGTGGCCGAAGTGCTGTTCCTGGGCGAGTGTGACGATGTAGCGTAATTCTGTGAGGGTCATAACGTGCGTCCATGAAGTTGCGGGCCCAGCATAGCGGCTGCAATCGATAGACGCACGTTATCAGACTTGCCGATTTGTGACAGAAACAAAAGTCTCAGCGGCGGTCCAGTGAGTAGACGAACGGTGCCACGACTTCGATCGTGCCATTGTTCAGCAACTCGGGTGGCGGCTTGGGTACCGTGCCGGCCCGACGGATCATTTCCAGGGTCGCCCGGTCCAGTGCGGCGCTGCCCGAACCACCGGCCATGGAGTACGACACCACCTTGCCTTCGGCGTCGACCACGAAGCGCAGGCGGTTGATGCCTTGCAGGCCGCGACGGCGCGCGTCTTCCGGGTAACGCTTGTATTTGGCCAGGTGGCGCAGCAGGTCGCTCTGCCAGGTGGGCAGGGCGTTGCTGTTGGACGCAATGCTCGGTGCCGGTGCCGCGGACTTCTGCGGTGGCGTGTTGCTGGGCGGTGCGTCTACCGTTTGCTCGGTTGGCGGCGCTTCCTTCGGCGGCTCAGGCTTTTTCTCGGGCTTGGGCGGCTGTGGCTTGGCCTTCGGCTTGGGCGGCTTGTGGACGGCGATCTTGGGCTTGGGCGCTTCCACCAGCTTCGGCAATGGCAGTTCTTCGACCGGTGCCGGTGGCTGTGGAGCCGCTTTCGGTGGTGGTGGTGGCGCAGGCTCCGGTAGCGGTGCCAGTTCGACCATCATCGCTGCCGGGGGCAGTTCGATGGCCTGGGGCACCGACCAGTTGAGCGTCAGCAGCACGGCGACCACGTGCACGCCCAGCACGATCGCCAGGCTGCCACCGTAGCGCGCCATGTTCGAGCGCGTTTTCGTCATTTCTTGGCTGCCGTCTCGAGACCTACCAGACCGACCTTGAGGTAGCCGGCCGCGCGCATGTTGTTCATCACTTCCATCAGGTCACCGTAATCCACGCCTTTGTCGGCCTGGAAGAAGATGGTGGTTTCCTTGTCACCCTTGGTCTTGGCGTCGAGCATCGGGCCAAGCTGTTCGGGCGCAGCAACCTGATCGTCGCCGACGTACAGCTTCTGGTCGGCCTTGACGCTGACGAACACCGGCTTCTCGGGCCTCGGCGCCGGTTTGGCGGTCGAGGCCGGCAGGTCGACCTTGATGTCGACCGTGGCCAAGGGGGCTGCGACCATGAAGATGATCAGCAGCACCAGCATTACGTCGATGAACGGCGTAACGTTGATTTCGTGGTTTTCGGCGAGGTCGTCGCCACCTTCGTTGAGATGCAGGCCCATGGTTTACCCCACTTTCACCATGTGCGGGGCAGCGCGCTCGCTGCCCTGGTGGTCCAGGTCACGGCTGACCAGCAGCAGTACCTGTGCGGAGGCGTCGGACACCTGGGCCTTGTAGCCGGCAATGGAGCGGGCGAAGACGTTGTAGATGACCACAGCCGGGATTGCCGCGACCAGACCCAGGGCGGTGGCCAGCAGGGCTTCGGCGATACCTGGGGCAACCACGGCCAGGTTGGTGGTCTGGGTCTTGGCGATGCCGATGAAGCTGTTCATGATGCCCCATACGGTACCGAACAGACCGACGAACGGCGCGGTGGAGCCGATGGTGGCCAGGACGCCGGTGCCGCTGCTCATGGTGCGGCCGCTGGCATGCACCAGGCGCTCCAGGCGGAAGCTGACGCGTTCCTTGATACCCTCTTTTTCACGGGCGTTGGCCGACAGACGCATTTCTTCGAGGGCATCGTGGACCAGCGTGTGGGCCAGGGTGCCTTCCTTGTTGGAGACTTCGCTGGCTTCTTTAAGGGTGGTGGATTTCTTCAGCTGGGCAATTTCACCCCGCAGGCGACGTTTGGCGCCCATCAGCTCGAAGCCTTTGGCGATCCAGATGGTCCAGGTGATGATGGAGGCGATGGCCAGGCCGATCATGACGATCTTCACCACGATGTCGGCGTTCTTGTACATGCCCCATGGGGACAGGTCGTGCGCCATGCCCAGCGAGGTGTCTTCAACCAGTGTATCGGTGGCGGGGTCGACCAGTACCTGCGAATCTGCCGGGGCGGCAGCTTGCGCTTGGCCTGCAGGTGCCTGGCCTTCCACGGCAGGTGCTGCCGGAGCGGCCGGAGCAGAAGCAGCGGCAGGCGTGGCGGCATTGGCAGTTGGCTCATCGGCCATGGCCACCGGGGCCAGCACCAGGCTGAGCGTCAGCGCGGCGATGGCGCGCCAGGCGCGCGACGGGGTTGGCGAAGCGGAAGGTTGAGTACGTGTCATGCTGGCCGGACCTGATGAAGAAAAAAGTGAGCGTTCTCCAAGGCCTCGAGGTAGGCCGAGAACAAATTGGCCGCCATTATTGCAAGTAATTCTTGTTAACAAAAGTAATCTTGTTGCTTTTTTCGCCTATGGTCTAGCCGCCCATCGTGTAGCGTGGCCGGGATGATCAATTGGTCTAGGGAGTTTAAAGATGTCAGACCTTTCCGTGATGGTGGTGGGTTGTGGTGATGTGGGTGGGCGTCTTGCCCTGCAGATGCTGGCTAAAGGTTGGCAGGTGAGTGGCCTGCGCCGTTCGGTCGAGCAGCTGCCAGCGGGCGTTCAACCAGTCGCCGCGGACCTGGCCGAGCCTTCGATCCCGCAAGCCTGGCCACAAGGCCCACTGGACTACCTGGTTTACTGCGTGGCGGCCAGCCAGCACGACGAGGCGGGTTACCAGGCGGCCTATGTTGATGGCTTGCGTCATGTGTTGGCCTGGCTGGTCGAGCGTGGCCAGCGCCCGCGTCGGCTGCTGTTCGTCTCCAGCAGCAGCGTGTATGCGCAGAAGGATGGCGAGTGGATCGAGGAAGGCGCGGCCACCGAACCGGAGGGCTATTCCGGGCGGGTGATGCTGGAGGCGGAACAGCTGGCGCGGGCCAGTGGCATCCCGGCGAGCGTGGTGCGCCTGACCGGTATCTATGGCCCAGGCCGCGAGTGGCTGTTGAGCCAGGTTCGCCAGGGCTACCGTGTGGCCGAGGAGCCGCCGCTGTATGGCAACCGCATTCATGCCGAGGATGCTGCCAGCCTGCTGGCGTTTCTGCTGCAGGCTGATGCCGATGGCATGGCTCTGGACGAATGCTACATCGGTGTCGACGACGACCCTGCGCCGCTGGCCGATGTGGTGGCCTGGCTGCGGGCGTACATGGGCGTTACCGAGTGGTCCGATGAGCAGCGGGTACGGCGCACCGGCAGCAAGCGCTGCAGCAATGCCCGGGCGCGCGCGTTGGGCTGGGCGCCGGTGTACCCAAGTTACAAGGAAGGCTATGCCGCGATCCTTCAAGGAAAAAAACAGTCTCAGGCCTGATGCGGTCCCTGTAGGAGCGGCCTTGTGTCGCGATGGGGCGCGCAGCGGCCCCAGGATTTCAGCGTCGCCGCATAGAATGCGGGGGCTGCTTCGCAGCCCTATCGCGACACAAGGCCGCGCCTACAGGAACCGCGCTCGATTTCAGCTGCGCTCCAGCACCCACTGACGCTTGCCTGCTGCCAGTTCCGGCATGTCGTCCGGCTGAGCACGGTTAACCGCCTGGAAAATCTCCAGCTTGTCGCCATCACGCTTGATGATGAACGGTGCACCACGCTGGTTGCGCTCCAGCCACAGGCTGTCATTGCTGCCGCCCATGGTTGCGCAATCGCCCGCCAGGCACAGGGCGAAGCGGTCCGGACCGGGCAGGCCGGTGACGCTACCGGTGTCGCTGAAACGTACATTGGCACCTTTGCCCTGGCCTTCGACGATCTTCCAGTCGCCGCCCAGGTAAGCCTGGTACAGCGCCTTTTCGAAGCTGCTGCCCAGTGGCGCATTGGCTGCAGCTGGCGCCTTGGCACGCACGAAGGTCTGCTTGGCGCCGCGCTGGTCGACAGCCAGCAACGCGTCACCATCAAGCGACAACTGCTCGGTCTGGCCGCCCTCGAAGCTGGCCTGCCATTGCTTGTCATTGGCGCTCAACTGGCCGTCAGCGGCCTCGAAACCATTGCTGTAGCTGGCTTGCTGGCTGGCAACGTCGAGTTTCCACTCGAATACCGGGCCGTGCTCGTTCAGTGCTTGGCGCAGGCTGCCGCCTTTGACCGCCGCAGTGATGGCGTCCTGGTTGATCCAGGTGCCGTTGAAATCTTCGGGTTTGTGGCTGGCGCAGCCGCCCAGTAGCAGGGCTGCCAGCGCGAGGGGCAGTGCTTGACGCATGACGGGTTGACCTTGCAGAGGAGAGAGGGTGACGGGCAGGGCGCCCGTCACCAGGGGCATCATTCGATGACCAGGATGGCGTCCATTTCGACCTGGGAGCCTTTCGGCAGCGCGGCTACGCCGATGGCGGCGCGGGCTGGGTAGGGCTGTTCGAAGTAGCGGCCCATCACCTCGTTGACCTTGGCGAAGTGGCTCAGGTCGGTGAGGAAGATGTTCAGCTTGACGATGTCCTTGAACGAACCACCAGCGGCTTCAGCCACGGCCTTGAGGTTCTCGAACACTTGCACGGTCTGGGCTTCGAAGCCTTCGACCAGTTCCATGGTCTTCGGGTCCAGCGGGATCTGGCCCGACATGTACACGGTGTTGCCGGCCTTGATCGCTTGCGAGTAGGTACCGATGGCGGCTGGGGCCTTGTCGCTGGTGATGACGGTCTTGCTCATGATGACTCCTTGCGGTTGGCGGACTACGTACGCATGCGGGTGATGCGGACCACACCGGTCAGGGTACGCAGCTTCTTGATCACACGCGCCAGGTGCACGCGGTCGTGCACGCTGACCACCAGTTGGACCACGCTGATACGGCCGTCGCGTTCGTCCATGCTGATTTTCTCGATGTTGCCGTCGGCGGCGTTGACACTGCTGGCCAGCAGGGCGATCAGGCCGCGCTGGTGTTCCAGTTCGACACGCAGTTCGACATTGAACTCGCCGGTGATGTCCTTGGCCCAGGAGAGCTGTACGCACTTTTCCGGGTTATGGCGGATTTCACTGATGTTGCGGCAGTTTTCCAGGTGCACGACCATGCCCTTGCCTGCCGACAGGTGGCCGACGATCGGGTCACCTGGGATCGGTGTGCAGCACTTGGCGTAGCTCAGCACCAGGCCTTCGGTACCGCGGATCGCCAGCGGGCCTTCCGGCGCCGGCAGCTGTTCGCCTTCGGCCGACAGCAGGCGACGGGCGACCACGTAGGCCATGCGGTTGCCCAGGCCGATGTCCTCGAGCAGGTCTTCGATCAGCTCCAGGCGGTACTCGGCCAGAATCGCTTGAATGCGCTCCGGGGGGATTTTTTCCAGGCTGCTGTCGAAGCCGGTGAGGACCTTGTTCAGCAGGCGCTCGCCCAGGCTGATGGACTCGGAGCGGCGCTGCTGCTTGAGCGCGTGGCGGATGTGCGTGCGCGCCTTGCCGGTGACCACGAAGTTGAGCCAGGCCGGGTTCGGTCGGGCGCCCGGGGCACTGACGATTTCCACTGTCGAGCCGCTTTGCAGCGGTTCGGACAGCGGCGCCAGGCGACGGTTGATGCGGCAGGCGATGCAGCTGTTGCCGACGTCGGTGTGCACCGCGTAGGCGAAGTCGACGGCCGTGGAGCCTTTGGGCAGCTCCATGATGCGGCCCTTGGGCGTGAACACGTAGACCTCGTCCGGGAACAGGTCGATCTTCACGCTCTCGATGAATTCCAGCGAGTTGCCGGCACGTTGCTGCAGCTCGAGGATGCCTTTGACCCACTGACGCGCGCGGGCGTGGCTGCCCTTGGGCTGTTCGTCGTCGTTGGACTTGTATAGCCAGTGCGCGGCGATGCCGTTGTTGGCCATCTCTTCCATCTCGCGGGTGCGGATCTGGATTTCGATGGGCACGCCGTGCATGCCGAACAGCGTGGTGTGCAACGACTGGTAGCCGTTGGCCTTGGGGATCGCGATGTAATCCTTGAAGCGACCGGGCAGCGGCTTGTACAAGTTGTGCACGGCGCCAAGCACGCGGTAGCAGGTATCGACCTTGTCGACGATGATGCGGAAGGCATACACGTCCATGATCTCGTTGAAGGCACGGCGCTTGCCGCGCATCTTCTTGTAGATGCCATAGAGGTGTTTCTGCCGGCCGCTGACCTCGCCCTCGATACCATCGGCGGCCAGGCAGTTGGCCAGCGAGTGCTCGATCTTGGCGACGATCTCTTTACGGTTGCCGCGTGCGCTTTTCACCGCTCGGTGAATCAGCGACGAGCGCATCGGGTGCATGGCCTTGAAACCGAGGTCTTCGAACTCCACGCGCACGGTGTGCATCCCCAGGCGATTGGCGATGGGGGCGTAGATTTCGAGGGTTTCCTTGGCGATGCGCCGGCGCTTTTCGCCGGACAGCACTTCCAGGGTGCGCATGTTATGCAGGCGGTCGGCCAGCTTGACCAGGATCACGCGGATATCGCGAGCCATGGCCATGGCCATCTTCTGGAAGTTCTCGGCCTGCGCCTCGGCCTTGGTCTCGAAGTTCATCTGGGTCAGCTTGCTGACCCCATCGACCAGCTCGGCCACGGTCTCGCCAAACTGCTGGCTGAGGGCTTCCTTGGCGATGCCGGTGTCTTCGATCACATCGTGCAGCATGGCTGCCATCAGGCTCTGATGGTCCATGTGCATGTCGGCGAGAATGCTGGCCACGGCCAGCGGGTGCGTCACGTAGGGCTCGCCACTGCGGCGGCGCTGCCCATCGTGGGCCTGTTCGGCATAGAAATAGGCGCGCCGGACCAGGTTGACCTGTTCGGGGCCAAGATAGGTCGACAGCCGTTCGGCCAAGGCTTCTATACCCGGCATGGGTTCACCTCCTGCCGAGGAAGAGGGCCTTGCGCCGTGCGACGTCGACCTGGCATCAATCAGACAGCCTCGTTGTTCTCGTCCTCGAACGCGGCGAACACCGGATCCTCGGTGACGATCTCTTCAGCGGCGATGAATTCGTTGGTGACGATGCCTTCGGCGATTTCGCGCAGGGCAACAACGGTCGGCTTGTCGTTTTCCCACGCAACGCGTGGCTCTTTGCCGCCGGTCGCCAGCTGGCGAGCGCGCTTGGTCGAGAGCATGACCAGCTCGAAGCGGTTATCCACGTGTTCCAGGCAGTCTTCAACAGTTACGCGGGCCATGGTCTTCCTCAGTAGCAATTGCGGTGGGCGTGCAGCCCAATAATGGGCAGGCGGACTCGATAGTATAAAAATTCACCAGCCAATAGGGAAGCGCTGTTTTGCCGGGCGGTCACCTAGAAGCCCTGTGTTTGCTTCTTTGTGGCCAACCCGCTCGCTCAGGCATCGCCTGCCCCGTGGAAGTGGGTTGGCCCGCGAAAGAGCCGGAACAGACAGCCGCGATACTTGAGCCTGACGATAACCTCAGAGCATCGCGTCACGCAACCGCGGGGTCAGTTCCTCGAACAGGGTCTGAACCGAGCGCAATGCACGGCAATCCGGCCGGGTCAGCAGCCACAGCTGGGTGTCGCAGCCGGGCAGCGGGCCGCTCAGTGCATCCACCCCAGGCAGCGCGTGCACCATGTAGTCCGGCAATGCTGCCACGCCCAGGCCTGCGGTGACCAACTGGGCGATGGTCGACATGCTGCTGCACTGGTAGCGTGGGCTCAGCCCTGGGTGCTGCTGGTTGCGCCAGACCACCGTGGGGTGGTCCTGCATCGAGTCGTCAGGGGCGATCCACGGCACGCTGCCGGGCGACTCGGTCAGGCGTTCGCGCCACTGCGGCTGGCCGCAGACGACATAAGAAGTAGAGCCCAGGTTGCGGCCCACCAGGTGCTCTGGTGGCGTGTTGGTCAGGCGCAAGGCGATGTCGGCGTCGCGCCGGCTGAGGTTGGCGAAGGTGTTGGAGGTGCCCATCTCCAGCGACAAGGCCGGGTAGTTGGGCATGAACTCGGCCAGTGCCGGCAGCAGCAGGCTGTGCATCACCGCCTCGGTACAGGTCACGCGCACCGTGCCGCTGACCACTTGCTCGCCACTGGTCATGGCAATGCGCGCCGCCTCCAGCGCCTGCTCGGCGCGCTCGGCCTGCTCGGCCAGGGCCTGGGCGGTGTCGGTCGGCAAGTAGCCCTTGCGGCTCTTGACGAACAAGGCTGTGCCCAGCGCCGACTCCAGCCGGCGGATCGAGCGGAACACCGTCGAAACGTCGACTTTGAGTAGCTCGGCGGCTTTGGCCAGCGAGCGGCCACGTTCCAGTGCCAGGACCAGAGAGAGGTCGGCGTGGGTAATCTGATATTGCATTGGTGCACGCTCTGCTTGCCGAATTGCCAATGTCTGTTGCGTCGGAGCCATTTTATAGTGAAACGGCCCCCCGGAATCAATGCGCCCGGTCGGGTAACCAATCCCCACGATGGGAAAGTGAAAAGAACAACAGCTGCAACCATCGTCGCCCGTGAGGCGCCAGCCGTATCCCCACATCGCCGCAGCACATCAAAGGATGTACACCATGACGTCGGTAACCCCGTGCGCCAGTTCTTCCAGCGAGATGAATGACTTCCTCCAGGCCCATCCGGACACGCAGTATGTAGACCTGCTGATCTCCGACATGAATGGCGTGGTACGTGGCAAGCGCATCGAGCGGGCCAGCCTGCACAAGGTGTACGAGAAGGGCATCAACCTGCCGGCTTCGCTGTTCGCCCTGGACATCAACGGCTCCACGGTCGAGAGCACCGGCCTTGGCCTGGACATCGGCGATGCCGACCGCATCTGCTTCCCGATCCCCGGCACGCTGTCGGACGAACCCTGGCAGAAGCGCCCCACCGCGCAGCTGCTGATGACCATGCACGAACTGGATGGCCAGCCGTTCTTCGCCGACCCGCGTGAAGTGCTGCGCCAGGTGGTGAGCAAGTTCGACGACCTGGGCCTGGATATCTGCGCGGCGTTCGAGCTGGAGTTCTACCTGATCGACCAGGACAACCTCAACGGTCGCCCACAGCCGCCGCGCTCACCGATTTCCGGCAAGCGCCCGCAGTCAACCCAGGTGTACCTGATCGACGACCTCGACGAATACGCCGACTGCCTGCAGGACATGCTCGAAGCAGCCAAGGAACAAGGCCTGCCCGCCGACGCCATCGTCAAGGAAAGCGCCCCGGCGCAGTTCGAGGTCAACCTGCACCATGTGGCTGATCCGCTGAAGGCGTGCGACTACGCGATTCTGCTCAAGCGCCTGATCAAGAACGTGGCCTACGACCATGAAATGGACACCACCTTCATGGCCAAGCCCTACCCAGGTCAGGCAGGCAATGGTCTGCACGTGCACATTTCGCTGCTGGACAAGAAAACCGGCAAGAACATCTTCGCCAGTGACGACCCGCTGCAAAGCGACACGCTGCGCCACGCCATTGGCGGCGTGCTGGAAACCATGCCGGCGTCGATGGCCTTCCTGTGCCCGAACATCAACTCCTACCGCCGCTTCGGTGCGCAGTTCTACGTGCCCAATGCGCCGAGCTGGGGCCTGGACAACCGCACCGTGGCAGTACGCGTGCCCACCGACAGCAGCGACAACGTGCGCCTGGAGCACCGTGTGGCTGGCGCCGACGCCAACCCGTACCTGATGCTCGCCGCGATCCTTGCCGGTGTTCACCACGGCCTGACCAACAAGGTCGAGCCCCAGGCGCCGATCGAAGGCAACTCCTACGAACAGCTGGAGCAAAGCCTGCCGAACAACCTGCGCGACGCTCTGCGCGCGCTGGATGACAGCGAAGTTCTCAACCAATACATCAGCCCGGACTACATCGATATCTTCGTGGCCTGCAAGGAAAGCGAACTGGCCGAGTTCGAAGTGTCGATTTCCGACCTCGAGTACAATTGGTACCTGCACACGGTGTAAGCCCATGAGCGCAACTGCGGTCCCCTTGATCGGTGTCAGCGCCTGCCGTCAGCAGGTGGGGAAGAACTCGTCGCACACGGTGGGCGACAAGTATGTCGAGGCGGCCGGCTTTGCCGGCTTACCGCTGATCTTGCCGGCCCGTGATGGCGGCAGCGACACGCATGCGCTGCTGGCTCGCCTGCACGGCATTGTTTTTACCGGCTCGCCTTCAAATATCGAACCGCATCATTACAATGGCGCCCCCAGTGTGGCAGGTACCCGGCATGACCTGGCGCGTGATCGCCTGACCCTGCCGCTGCTGCAGGCGGCCATTGCCGCCGGTGTGCCGGTGTTCTGCATTTGCCGTGGCTACCAGGAACTGAACGTGGCCCTTGGCGGCAGCCTGCACCAGCGCGTGCAGGAACTGCCTGGATACCTGGATCACCGCGAACCTGAGGATGCCCCCCTGGAGGTGCAGTACGGCCCTCGTCACCCGGTCGGCATCGAGCCTGGCGGGTTGTTCGAGCGCTTGGGCCTGGCGGCGCAGTTCGAGGTCAACTCGCTGCACAGTCAGGGCATCGACCGCCTGGCTCCAGGCCTGCGCGTCGAGGCACGGGCCCCGGATGGCCTGATCGAAGCAGTGTCCATGCCCGACGCGCCGGGCTTTGTGCTTGGCGTGCAGTGGCACCCGGAGTGGCGCTTCAACGAAAACCCGGTCTCGCTGCGCCTGTTTCAGGCGTTTCGCGAGGCCTGCATAGCCTATGCAGCACGGGAGGGTGCACGGCAGGAATGATTCTGACGTCAGCCGAAGGTCTCGGATGACTTGTCCCCGGCAGCAAGCTTTCAATGAGTGAAAGCGGGCCTTGTACGCAAGGCCTGTGAAAACAATTCCAAAATTTACGGCAAATACTCATGAGCAATTATACAGAAGCCGGCCGCCCACCCGATGTGGCGGCCGACGCGGGCAACACTCAACGCAGCAAAGGCCTGGCCAAAGGCCGTTTGGGCTTGTTGGCCAGCGTGGTGCTGGGCATTTCCACCATCGCCCCGGTCTACACCCTGACCGGCGCCCTTGGCCCGACCGTGCGTGAGGTCGGTGCCCACCTGCCTGCCGTGTTCATCGTCGGCTTCCTGCCGATGTTGCTAGTGGCCCTGGGCTACCGCGAACTGAACTCGGCAGAGCCGGACAGCGGCACTTCGTTTACCTGGTCGGCGCGTGCATTCGGCCCGATGATCGGCTGGATCGGCGGCTGGGGACTGGTGGTTGCCACGACTATCGTGCTGTCGAACCTGGCGGGGGTGGCAGTCGACTTCTTCTACCTGTTCCTGGGCCAGATCACCGGCAAGCATGAGCTGGCGGCATTGGCTGACAGCCTGCTGATCAACATCACCACCTGTTGCGTGTTCATCGCCCTGGCGGTGTGGATCTGCTGCCGCGGTATAGCCACCACCATGACCGTGCAATACGGCCTGGTGGCCTTGCAGTTGGTGGTGTTGATCGGCTTTGCCGTTGCCGCCTTCGGCGGTACCACGGCGCCGCCACCGCTGGAGTTCGACTTCGCCTGGTTCAACCCGTTCGGCGTCGAGTCGTTCTCGGCCTTTGCCGCCGGGCTGTCGTTGTCGATCTTCATCTTCTGGGGCTGGGACACCTGCCTGACCGTCAGTGAAGAATCGGTGGGCAGCGAAGAGGTGCCGGGCAAGGCCGCCACCTGGACCGTGATGCTGATTCTTGGCCTGTATCTGTTCACCGCCATCGCCACCCTGCAGTTCGCGGGTATCAGCGAAACGGGCCTGGGCCTGAACAACCCGCGTATCCAGGAGAACGTGTTCGCTCACCTGGCCGGCCCGGTCATGGGGCCGCTGGCGATCCTGATGTCCATCGCAGTGCTGGCCAGCACCGCGGCGTCGCTGCAGTCCACTTTCGTGGCACCGGCGCGCACCCTGTTGGCCATGGGTTACTACGGTGCGGTACCGCCGAAGTTCGCCAGCGTCTGCCCGCGTTCGCAAACCCCGCGCTACGCCACCATCTGCGCTGGCCTGGCGGCAGGGCTGTTCTACGTGACCATGCGTACCCTCAGCGAGAACGTGCTGGCGGATACCATCACCGCGCTGGGCATGATGATCTGCTTCTACTATTCGCTGACCGCGTTCGCCTGCGTCTGGTATTTCCGCGACAGCCTGTTCGACAGCCTGCGCCACTTCATCATGCGCGGCCTGTGCCCGCTGGTGGGTGGGGTGATCTTGTCGGTGATCTTCGCGCGTACCGCCATCGACAGCGCCTCGCCGGACTTCGGCAGTGGCTCGCATGTGGGCGGGCTGGGGCTGGTGTTCGTGATTGCCGCGATCATCTCGGTGCTGGGCATCGGGCTGATGATGCTGTCGCGCATGCGCGCGCCGGCATACTTCCTGGGGGCTACCCTGCGTCAGCAGGCTACCCTGCCGCTGCAGGAATAAAGCGGGGGGCGCTTTGCGCCCCTGGCGCGACACAAGGCCGCTCTCACAAGGAACTCAATCTCCTGTGGGAGCGGCCTTGTGTCGCGAAAGGGCCTCGAAGAGGCCCCATCAATCTTCAGCCGATCATTTGCTTCAGCAGCGCCGCATGACGCTGTTGCTGTTTCTTCAACAGCAGGCGATTGGAGCGGAACACCGCTTTTAAGTCTTCCAGCGCCACGTCGAAATCATCATTGATGATCACGTAGTCATACTCGTCGTAGTGCACCATCTCGCTGACCGCTTCCTTCATACGCCCGGCGATGATTTCTTCGCTGTCCTGCCCGCGGCCGTCCAGGCGCTGACGAAGCGCTTCCTGGCTTGGCGGCAAAATGAACACAGACAATGCCTGGGGCATCAGCTTGCGCACCTGCTGGGCGCCTTGCCAGTCGATTTCCAGGATCAGGTCATAGCCCTGGTCCAGGGTCTGCTGCAGCGCACTGCGCGAGGTGCCGTAGAAGTTGCCGAACACTTCGGCATGCTCCAGGAAGTCGCCTTGCTGGATCAGCGCCTTGAATTCTTCGTGGACCACGAAGTGGTAGTTCACCCCGTGTTCCTCGCCCGGGCGCATGGCGCGGGTGGTGTGCGAGACCGAGACGCGGATTTGCTGGTCGTCCTTGGTCAGGGCCGTTACCAGGCTGGTCTTGCCGGCGCCCGAAGGGGCCGAAACGATGTAGAGGGTGCCGCTGCTGTGGTTCATGGTCGGGGTGGCCTTACTCGATGTTCTGTACTTGTTCACGCATCTGTTCGATCAATACCTTCAGGTTGACCGCCGCTTGCGTGCTGCGTGGGTCGAAGGCCTTGGAGCCGAGGGTGTTGGCTTCGCGGTTGAGTTCCTGCATCAGGAAATCCAGGCGTCGGCCGGCGGCGCCGCCACCCTTGAGTACCCGGCGCACTTCGGTAACGTGAGTGCTGAGGCGGTCGAGTTCTTCGGCCACGTCGCTCTTCTGGGCCAGCAGCACCATCTCCTGCTCCAGGCGCTGCGGGTCCAGCTCGGCCTGCATATCGCCGAAGCGGTCGAGAATCTTTTGCCGCTGTGCTGCCAGCATCTGCGGGACCAAGGCGCGCAGGGTGGTGACTTCGCTGGCCATGTTGTCCAGGCGCTCGTTGATCAGCCGGGCCAGTTCCTGGCCTTCGCGCTGGCGCCCGGCCTTGAGCTCGGCCAGTGCTTCGTCGAACAGCGCCATGGCTTCAGCGTTCAGGGCCTGCGGGTCGCTGGTGTCAGCCACCAGCACGCCTGGCCACGACAGCACTTCCAGGGGGTTCAAGGGCGCTGGCTGCTTGATCAGGCTGGCGACTTCCTCGGCCGCGGCAACCAGTTGCGCGGCGCGCGCGTGGTCCACCTTCAGCGGTTTGCCGTTGCTGTCTTCGTTGAGGCGCAAGGTGCACTCCACCTTGCCTCGCGAAAGGCCCTGGCGCAGGCCTTCACGTACACCGCCTTCGAGGTCGCGCAGGGCCTCGGGCAGACGCAGGTGCGGCTCCAGGTAGCGGTGGTTGACCGAGCGCAGCTCCCAGACCAGGGTGCCTTGGCTGCCGGCGCGCTCGACACGAGCAAAAGCGGTCATGCTGTGCACCATGGGGAGTACCTCGCGTAGATGAATGAACGGTGGCAGCCTCTTGGCTGCAAGGCGCAGGATTGTAGCGCAGTGGGGCCGTGGCGCCCAATCCACCTATGTTACCGACGGGTGGCCGCGCAAGTAGGAAAAGGCGACGGGCTGTGCCGGGCGCGACAATAGGCATGTCTTCCCCAGGCTGCGGGCTCTATAATGCTCGGCAGATTCAAAGTCCCAGTACAGGTATCCCAGATGAAACGTCCAAGTGGTCGCGCCGCCGATCAGCTTCGCTCGATCCGCATCACCCGCAACTACACCAAGCACGCCGAAGGGTCGGTACTGGTTGAGTTCGGTGACACCAAGGTCATTTGCACGGTCAGCGTGGAAAACGGTGTACCGCGCTTCCTCAAAGGCCAGGGCCAAGGCTGGCTGACCGCCGAATATGGCATGTTGCCGCGCTCCACCGGCGAACGTAACCAGCGCGAAGCCAGCCGTGGCAAGCAGGGTGGCCGCACCCTGGAAATCCAGCGCCTGATCGGCCGTTCGCTGCGTGCGGCGCTCGACATGAGCAAGCTCGGTGACATCACCCTGTACGTTGACTGCGACGTGATCCAGGCCGATGGCGGTACCCGTACCGCGTCCATCACTGGCGCCATGGTCGCACTGTGCGATGCCCTGGCGGTGATCAAGAAGCGCGGTGGCCTCAAGGCCGGCAACCCGCTCAAGCACATGATCGCTGCCGTGTCGGTGGGCATGTACCAGGGCGAAGCCGTACTCGACCTGGACTACCCGGAAGACTCCGCTGCCGAAACCGACCTGAACGTGGTCATGACCAGTGCCGGCGGCTTCATCGAAGTGCAGGGTACTGCCGAAGGCGCACCGTTCCAGCCGGAAGACTTCAACGCCATGCTCGCCCTGGCGCAGAAGGGCATGAACGAGATCTTCGAACTGCAGCAGGCCGCACTGGCTGACTGACTGTTCCTGTAGATACGAAAAAGCCGACATCAATGTCGGCTTTTTCGTATCTGAACAGCACTCAGATGGTCAACGTCCAGTCATAGTCCACGATCAGCGGCGCATGCTGGGAGAAGCGCGGCTGACGCGGCAGGCGAGCATTGCGCACGAAGCGGCGCAGGCCCGGCGTGAGGATCTGGTAGTCGAACCGGTAGCCCAGGTTGAGCATCTCGGCCTGCTCGTTGTCTGGCCACCAGCTGTACTGGTCGCCTTCACGGCTGACTTCGCGCAGGGCATCGACGTAGCCCATCTCGCCAGTGATCGCATCCATCCAGGCGCGTTCCGGCGCCAGGAAACCCGGCGACTGCTGGCTGTCACGCCAGTTCTTGATGTCGAGCTTCTGCTGCGCCACGTAGAACGAGCCGCAGTAGATGTATTCGCGACGCTTGCGACGCTGTTTGTCCAGGTACTTGGCGAAGTCGTCCATCAACTTGAACTTCTGGTTCAAGTCTTCGTCGCCGTTCATGCCCGAAGGCAACAGCAGGCTGGCAATACTGACTTTGTCGAAATCTGCTTGCAGGTAACGCCCGTAGCGGTCGGCTGTCTCGAAGCCCAGGCCGGTGATGACTGCCTTGGGCTGCATGCGCGAATAAAGGGCCACACCACCTTGGGCGGGCACCTCCGCGTCGCAGGCATAAAGGAAATAGCCATCGAGCTGGAAAGCTGGGTCGTCGAGTTCAAAGGCCGAGGCGCGGGTATCCTGAAGGCAGATGACGTCGGCATTCTGGGCTTGCAACCAGCTGAGCAATCCACGCTCGGCTGCAGCCTGAATGCCATTAACGTTCACACTGATGATCCGCATAAATGGCCCCAAAAATCTCGTGCGTGTATGATACCCGAGCTCAACCCATTTAGCTAAATCCGTGGTATCCGGGACTATCCATGCAGCCGTATCAGCGCGACTTTATCCGTTTTGCCATCGATCGCGGGGTACTGCGTTTCGGTGAATTCACCCTGAAATCGGGGCGTACCAGCCCGTATTTCTTCAATGCCGGCCTGTTCAACACCGGTTCCGCATTGGCGGAGCTGGGGCGTTGCTATGCCGCCGCCATCGTCGACAGCAAGATCCCGTTCGACGTGCTGTTCGGCCCGGCCTACAAGGGTATCCCTTTGGCGGCGACCACCGCCGTGGCCCTTGCCGACCAGCATCAGCTCGACGTGCCTTGGTGCTTCAACCGCAAGGAAGCCAAGGACCATGGCGAAGGCGGCAGCCTGGTCGGCGCGCCGCTGGCCGGTGACGTGCTGATCATCGACGACGTGATCACTGCCGGTACCGCTATCCGTGAGGTCATGCAGATCATCAACGCCCAGCAGGCCAAGGCCGCTGGCGTGCTGATCGCGCTGAACCGCGAAGAGCGTGGCAATGGCGAACTGTCGGCGATCCAGGAAGTGGAGCGTGACTTCGGTATCCCGGTGGTCAGCATCGTTTCGCTGACCCAGGTGCTGGAGTTCCTGGCGGACGATCCGCAGCTCAAGCAGCATCTCCCGGCTGTAGAGGCGTACCGGGCGCAGTACGGGATCTGATCCCGGCCTGGTAACGAAAAAGGCGACCTTCGCAAGAGGGTCGCCTTTTTTGTATCACCTGTACCGGCTAATCGATCACTCAGCGCGGCTTGCGGTTGGTGATAAGGGTACCCACGCCGCTGTCGGTGAAGATTTCCAGCAGCACAGCGTTCGGCACGCGGCCATCGATGATGTGCGAGCTGTTCACGCCGCCCTGCACCGCATCCAGCGCACACTTGATCTTCGGCAGCATGCCGCCATAGATGGTGCCGTCGGCGATCAGTTCGTTGACCTGCTCGGTGGTCAGGCCGGTCAGTACCTGGCCCTGCTTGTCCATCAGGCCGGCGATGTTGGTCAGCAGCATCAGCTTCTCGGCCTTCAGCGCCTCGGCTACCTTGCCTGCCACCAGGTCGGCGTTGATGTTGTACGACTCACCGTTGGCGCCCACGCCGATTGGCGCGATCACCGGGATGAAGTCGCCTTTCACCAGCATGTTCAGCAGGTCGGTGTTCACGCTCACCACTTCGCCCACGTGGCCGATGTCGATGATTTCCGGGGTGGTCATCTCGGGCGTCTGGCGGCTGACGGTCAGCTTGCGGGCGCGGATCAGCTCCGCATCCTTGCCGGTCAGGCCGATCGCGCTGCCGCCGTGGCGGTTGATCAGGTTGACGATGTCCTTGTTCACCTGGCCACCCAGCACCATCTCCACCACATCCATGGTCGCCGAGTCGGTGACGCGCATGCCATCGATGAAGTGGCTTTCGATCGACAGACGCTTGAGCAGGTCGCCGATCTGCGGGCCGCCACCGTGGACTACCACGGGGTTGATGCCCACAGCCTTCATCAGCACGATGTCGCGGGCGAAGCCGGTCTTGAGCTCCTCGCTTTCCATCGCGTTGCCGCCGTACTTGATCACCAGGGTCTTGCCGACAAAGCGGCGGATGTAAGGCAGTGCTTCGGACAAAACCTCGGCTACATGGGAAGCGGCATCGCGATCGAGGGTCATGCAGGGCTCCTGTAAGGAACAGATAGTCGGTCAGAACGGCAGTTGCAGCTCAGGCTCAACCCGCAGCAACTGGGTACGGAATACATCCTTGATACGTTGCAATTCGGCGTCGCTGTCGGCCTCGAAGCGCAGCACCAGCACCGGGGTGGTGTTGGAGGCGCGAACCAGGCCCCAGCCGTGGGTGTAGTCCACCCGCACACCGTCGATGGTAGTCAGGCTGGCTTCGCCCCAGTCGGCGTCGCGTTGCAGTGCATCAATGATGCTGAATTTACCCTCGTCGGTCACATCAATATTGATTTCCGGCGTGGAAATATCGTTCGGGAAGGCGGCAAACAGGTTTTCGGCGCTCTGCCCGGCCTTGCTGAGGATCTCCAGCAGGCGCGCGGCGCTGTAGATGCCGTCGTCAAAACCGTACCAGCGTTCCTTGATGAAGATGTGACCGCTCATTTCGCCGGCCAGCAGCGAACCGGTCTGTTTCATCTTCTTCTTGATCAACGAATGGCCGGTCTTCCACATCAGCGCGCGGCCGCCGTGTTGCTCGATCAGCGGGGTCAGGCGACGGGTGCATTTGACGTCGAAGATAATCTCGGCACCGGGGTTGCGCGCCAGTACATCCTGGGCAAACAGCATCAGCAGGCGGTCGGGGTAGACGATGCTGCCCGTGTTGGTCACCACGCCGACGCGGTCGCCGTCACCGTCGAAGGCCAGGCCGATGTCAGCGCCGGTTTCCTTGACCTTGGCGATCAGGTCTTCGAGGTTTTCCGGCTTGCCTGGGTCTGGGTGGTGGTTGGGGAAGTTGCCGTCGACCTCGCAGAACAGCGGGATCACTTCGCAGCCCAGGGCTTCGATCAGCTGCGGTGCGATCACGCCGGCGGCGCCGTTGCCGCAGTCCACCACCACCTTGAGCTTTTTCGCCAGCTTTACGTCGCCGACGATCTGCTGGAAGTAGCGGTCAAGGATCTCGACCTTTTCCACGCGGCCTTGGGCCAGGGTCAGGTCGTTGGTTTTCAGGCGGGTCAGCAGGGCCTGGATCTGCTCGTTGGCCAGGGTGTCGCCGGCAATGACGATCTTGAAACCGTTGTAGTCCGACGGGTTGTGGCTGCCGGTCAGCATCACGCCGGACTTGCCTGCCAGCACATTGGCCGCGTAGTACAGCGCCGGGGTGGGTACCAGGCCAACGTCGCTGACCTGGCAACCGGCATCGACCAGGCCTTTGATCAGCTGTTCGACCAGCATCGGGCCCGACAGGCGGCCATCGCGGCCTACCGAAACCTGTGGCTCGCCTTGTGCCAGGCTCTGTGCACCGATGGCGCGGCCGATCCAGTAGGCGGTATCGGCATGAAGGGTTTTGCCGACCACGCCGCGAATGTCATACGCGCGGAAAATGCTGTCTGGTAGTGCGGCGGGGACCAGGTGGGCCATGTCGTTCATCTCTGGAAGCTCCAATAATCAAAGGCTTTCTGGGCAGGCGCAAACTGAACGCTTGGACGGTGCTTTCGCCAGAGAGTTCGCCATCCTTGGCCTGAACGGTCATTTGCCGGCTCAGTGGCTGCCGGAATGACCAAAGCCGCCAGCGCCACGCTGGCTTTCATCGAATGCTTCGACGATGTCGAAATGGGCCTGCACCACCGGTACCAGCACCAGCTGGGCGATACGTTCGCCAACTGCGATGGTGAACGGCGTGTTGCCGCGGTTCCAGCACGAAACCATCAGCTCGCCCTGGTAGTCCGAGTCGATCAGGCCGACCAGGTTGCCCAGCACGATGCCGTGCTTATGGCCCAGGCCCGAGCGCGGCAGGATGACTGCCGCCAGGCCTGGGTCGCCGATATAGATCGACAGGCCGGTCGGAATCAGCAGGGTCTGGCCTGGCTCGAGGACGGTGTCTTCCTTGAGCAGGGCGCGCAGGTCCAGGCCGGCGGAGCCGGGGGTTGCGTAAGTCGGCAGCGGGAATTCGCTGCCCAGGCGTGGGTCGAGGATCTTGGCTTGAAGAGCGTGCATGTAACTTATTGAACCTGGTTGAGCCGTTCGGCGATGAAGGCGACCAGTTGCCGGGCGATCTTGCCCTTGCTGGTCTGCGCGAAGAGAGTCTGGTGCTGCTGGCGGTCGATCACGGTCAAGGCGTTTTCTTCGCTGTTGAAGCCGATGCTGGGGTTGGCCACATCATTGGCGACGATCAGGTCGAGGTTCTTGTCCTTGAGCTTGCGCGTGGCGTAATCGAGCAAGTGCTCGGTTTCGGCGGCGAAGCCGACACTGAACGGGCGGTCGGCGCGGCCAGCAAGGGTGGCAAGGATATCGGGATTGCGCACCATCTGCAGCAGCATGCCGTCGCCGGTCGTAGGATCTTTCTTGAGTTTCTGTGTGGCAACCACTTCAGGACGGTAGTCCGCGACCGCCGCCGAGGCGATGAACAGGTCGCACGGTATGGCCGCTTCACAGGCCGCGAGCATGTCCCGCGCGCTGACCACGTCGATGCGGCTGACCCGGTCGGGGGTTGGCAGGTGCACAGGGCCGGTGACGAGGGTAACCCGAGCCCCGGCTTCGGCAGCCGCTTCGGCCAGGGCGAAGCCCATCTTGCCGGAGCTATGATTGGTGATGTAGCGCACCGGGTCGATGTTTTCCTGGGTCGGGCCGGCGGTGATCAGCACGTGCTTGCCCGTCAGTGCCTGGCGCTTGAAGCTTTCTGCGGCGCACCAGGCAAGGTCGGTGGCTTCGAGCATGCGGCCAAGCCCCACGTCACCACACGCCTGGCTGCCGGAGGCCGGGCCGAACACCTTGATGCCACGGTTCTTGAGCAGCTCAAGGTTGGCTTGTGTAGCCGGGTCGCGCCACATGGCCTGGTTCATGGCCGGGGCGACGGCGACGGTGGCGTCGGTGGCCAGCACCAGGGTGGTCAGCAGGTCGTCAGCCATGCCTTGGGCCATGCGCGCCATGAGGTCGGCCGTGGCCGGGGCGATCAGCACCAGGTCGGCCCACTTGGCCAGTTCGATATGGCCCATGGCCGCTTCGGCGGCCGGGTCCAGCAGGTCCATGTGCACCGGGTGGCCCGACAGCGCCTGCAGGGTCAGCGGGGTGATGAACTCGGCCCCACCACGGGTCATGACGACGCGCACTTGCGCGCCGTGCTCCAGGAGACGGCGAATCAGCTCGGCGCTTTTGTAGGCGGCAATGCCGCCACCCACGCCGAGAACGATGCGCTTGCGATACAGCCGCTGCATAGGCTTGCCTTTTTCCAGTGAGAGCGGGCGGCGACGTTTGAAATTGCCTGCGGCAGTACGTCGCATGTACGAGGCGAAATAGATTAACACAGGGTCGAAATGGGCCGCAGCAAGGGCAGGGGGCGGGGATGAATATCAGGGAGTGGCCGGCGGAAGAACGGCCTAGGGAGAAGTTGTTGCAGCGAGGGGCGGTGGTGTTGACGGACGCCGAATTGCTTGCCGTGTTGCTGGGCTCTGGCGTTGCCGGGCGCAATGTGCTGGATCTTGCGCGGGCATTGCTGGTGCGTTTTGGCGGGCTCAGGCCGTTTCTGGAGGCTGATCGCGAAGCGGTGCTGCGCGAGCCGGGCATTGGGACCGTGAAGTATGCACAGCTACAGGCACTTCTTGAGATTGGTCGGCGTTATCTGGGTGAAAACATCAAGCGGGCAGAGGCTCTGGATGGTCCATCGGCTGTGCGGCGTTATCTCAAGGCCATGCTGCGACATGAGGCCAGCGAAGTGTTCGGATGCCTGTTCCTGGACACCAAGCACCGGCCATTGGCTTTTGAAATTCTGTTCAGGGGCACGATAGACCGGGCGAGTGTATACCCGCGAGAGGTGGTGCGACGGGCACTGCTGCATAACGCGGCAGCGTTGATCCTGTGCCATAACCACCCCTCCGGCAACAGTCAGCCGAGCCAGGACGATGTGCATTTGACCCTGTCGTTGAAGCGCGGGCTGGCGTTGATCGATGTGCGGGTGCTGGATCACATCATCATCGGTGATGGGGAGCCGTTGTCGATGGTCGAGCAGGGGTGGATCGTGGCTTAGGCCTTTGTGCTGCCTATGCCTGCCTCTTCGCGGGCTTGCCCGCGAAGAGGCCCTAACAGGCTTATTTTGTGACTGACACCTTGCTGAAATCCAGCCGCCCGAACGGGCTCACCTGGTAGCCCTCGACCTCTTGGCGCAGCAAGGTCGCTGCCGTCGGGTGCGCCAACGGCACCCACAGCGCCTGCTGCTGAATCAGCGTCTGCGCCTGCTGGTAAAGCCGGCTGCGCACACTCTGGTCGTTGGTGGTGCGCCCGGCGCTGATCAGCTGGTCCAGGCGGTTGTCGCAGAAACGGGCAAAGTTGGTGCCCGACTCGACCGCCGCACAGGAAAACTGCGGGCTGAGGAAGTTGTCCGGGTCGCCGTTGTCGCCTGCCCAGCCCATGAACAGCAAGTCATGCTCGCCCGCCTTGGCACGGCGGATCAGTTCACCCCATTCGATCACGCGGATCTCGGCCTTGATGCCGATCTTGGCCAGGTCGGCCTGCAGCATCTGTGCACCAAGGCTGGGGTTGGGGTTGAGCAGGCTACCCGACGGGCGGGTCCAGATGGTGGTGCTGAAGCCTTCGGCCAAGCCGGCCTTGGCCAGCAGCGCCTTGGCTTTCTTCAGGTCCAGCGGGTAGCCGGGCAGGTCCTTGGCGTAGCTCCAGGTGTTGGGCGGGTAGGGGCCGTTGGCGGCCACTGCGGAGTCTTCGAACACCGCCTTGAGGTAAGCCTGCTTGTCGAAGGCCAGGTTGATGGCCTGGCGCACTTCCGGCTTGTCCAGCGGCGGGTGCTGGCTGTTGATGGCGACGAAGGCGGTCATGAACGCCGGGGTAGTGGCTACCTTGAGGTTGCCGTCCTTGCCTGCTTCGGCAATGTCCAGCGGCTTGGGCGACAAGGCAACCTGGCACTCGCCCCGCTTGAGCTTCTGCAGGCGCACATTGGCATCGGTGGTAATGGCGAAGATCAGCGGGTCGACCGCCGGCTTGCCGGCGAAGTAGTCCGGGTTGGCGCGGTAGCGCACCACGGCGTCCTTCTGGAAGCGCTGGAATACGAACGGCCCGGTGCCGATCGGCTGGCTGTTGAGCTTCTCGGGCGTACCGGCCTTGAGCAGCTTGTCGGCATACTCGGCGGAGTAGATCGAGGCGAAGCCCATGCTCAGGGTGGCCAGGAAGGTAGCGTCCGGGTGGCTGAGGGTGAAGCGCACGGCGTTCGGTGCAGGTGCCTCGATCGCCTTGATCAGGCTGCCCAACTGCAGCGACTGAGCATGCGGGTAGCCGCCCGGTGCCGTCTTGTGCCACGCATGTGCCGGGTAGAGCATGCGCTGGAAGCTGAACAACACATCGTCGGCGTTCAGCTCGCGGCTTGGCTTGAAGTAGGCGGTGCTGTGGAACTTCACGCCGTCGCGCAGGGTGAAGTCATACACCAGGCCGTCGGCCGATACTGTCCAACTGGCCGCCAGGCTTGGCACCACCTTGCCTTGCGCCGCGTCGAACTCCACCAGGCGGTTCATCAGCACGTCAGCCGTGGCGTTGGTCGTGGTCAGCGAGTTGTACTGCACCACGTCGAAGCCTTCGGGGCTGGCTTCGCTGCAAACGCTCAGCGGCGCGGCCTGAGCTGCGCCGGCAGCGAACAGAGCGCCGGCGGCGAACAGAGAGTTGAACAATAAGGAAAGGGCGGCAGCACGCATGGTGGCTCCTTGGCTGTCGGTGGCCCATCTGCCAGTGCAGTCTGGAAAAGGCTTACCCTAGTGCGCCTGCCGGCAAATGACCACACCCTTTTTTACAAATCTGGCGACGAGTGGTCGACGGCTGGCGGGGCCTGCCGCTATGCTGGCCCGGCGCGTTCTGGCGTGCGGCAATGTGCATCTCCTGTTGTTGCAGCCAAGTCTTTCTGGTATAAAGCAGCGCTCTTTTCTAGGGGCTCGGCCTGTCGCATAAGCGGATCCGGTCGATAAGACCTCCAGAATCACGGCGCCCAGGCGCCAAAGACTGAGAGATTAAGCGGCCAACCCATGCCGGGTTGGGCATGTGGTTTTAGAGGGCTGAGTCATGTCGAGAGTCTGTCAAGTTACTGGTAAGGGTCCAGTAACCGGGAACAACATTTCCCACGCAAACAACAAAACCCGTCGTCGTTTCCTGCCGAACCTGCAGCACCACCGTTTCTGGGTTGAATCCGAGAAGCGTTTCGTGCGTCTGCGCGTTTCCGCCAAGGGCATGCGTATCATCGACAAGCGCGGCATCGACGCCGTTCTGGTTGACATCCGTAAAGCTGGCGCCAAGGTTTAAGGGAGAACATCATGCGTGAATTGATCCGTCTGGTTTCGAGTGCCGGCACCGGCCACTTCTACACCACCGACAAGAACAAGCGCACCACTCCGGACAAAATCGAGATCAAGAAATATGATCCGGTTGTTCGCAAGCACGTGGTGTACAAGGAAGCCAAGATCAAGTAATTGATCGGCAACCTGAAAAAACCCGCATCCGAAAGGACGCGGGTTTTTTTATGCCTGCGTTGGCCTCAGGTCATTTCTGCTCGAACATCACATAGATCTTGCGGCACGGCTCAAGCACCTCCCAGGTGCCCTTGAACCCGGCGGGGATGACAAACCGATCGCCGGCACGCAGGGTTTTCGCTCCGCCCTCCTGGTCGCGCAGCACCGAAACGCCCTGGACGATCTCGCAGTATTCATGCTCGGTGTAGTTCACCGTCCACTGGCCCACCTCACCCTCCCACACGCCAGCGGCAAACTGCCCGCACGGGCTGGAATAGTGGTTGTAGACCGCCTGGTCTGGCTCACCCTTGAGGATTTTTTCCGCCGCTGGGCGGTAGCGTTCGGCCTCTGTGATGACCTGGGCGAAGTCGATGATGCTGTCTATGCGCATGGTGCGGCTCCTGTTGTTGTTTAATAAAATGAACATCAGTAGGCATTTGGGCCTTCCGTGTCAAATATATTGATAGTTTACACCGGCTGGTTTAGGGTATCGCTAGCCAGTGTGCGCTCGTCGCCCGGCCAGAATTCTGACAACGCCTGTGAGTCCTCAGTGCGGCGTTGCACCTAAACAAGAGGAGGAGTTTCGTATGACCACCCTGACCCGTGCGGACTGGGAACAACGTGCCCAGCAACTGAAGATCGAAGGCCGTGCCTTCATCAACGGCGAATACACCGATGCCGCATCCGGTGAAACCTTCGAGTGCCTGAGCCCGGTCGACGGACGCTTCCTGGCCAAGGTTGCCAGCTGCGACCTGGCCGATGCCAATCGCGCTGTGGAAAACGCCCGTGCCACCTTCAACTCCGGCGTCTGGTCGCAACTGGCCCCGGCCAAGCGCAAGGCCAAGCTGATTCGCTTCGCCGACCTGCTGCGCAAGAACGTCGAAGAGCTGGCGCTGCTGGAAACCCTGGACATGGGCAAGCCGATCGGCGACTCCTCCAGCATCGACATCCCAGGTGCGGCCCAAGCCATCCACTGGACTGCCGAAGCCATCGACAAGGTCTACGACGAAGTCGCCCCGACCCCGCACGACCAGCTTGGCCTGGTTACCCGCGAACCGGTGGGCGTGGTGGGTGCCATCGTGCCGTGGAACTTCCCGCTGCTGATGGCTTGCTGGAAACTCGGCCCTGCGCTGGCCACCGGTAACTCGGTGGTGCTCAAGCCGTCCGAAAAATCGCCGCTGACGGCCATTCGCATCGCCCAGCTGGCCATCGAAGCCGGCATCCCGGCTGGTGTGCTGAACGTGCTGCCAGGTTACGGCCACACCGTGGGCAAGGCTTTGGCCCTGCACATGGACGTCGACACCCTGGTGTTCACCGGTTCCACCAAGATCGCCAAGCAGTTGATGGTTTACGCGGGTGAATCGAACATGAAGCGCATCTGGCTGGAAGCCGGCGGCAAGAGCCCGAACATCGTCTTCGCCGATGCGCCGGACCTGCAAGCTGCCGCTGAGGCCGCTGCCAGCGCCATCGCCTTCAACCAGGGCGAAGTGTGCACCGCAGGCTCGCGTCTGCTGGTCGAGCGTTCGATCAAGGACAAATTCCTGCCGATGGTGGTCGAGGCCCTCAAAGGCTGGAAGCCAGGCAACCCGCTGGACCCACAGACCACGGTCGGTGCCCTGGTCGACACCCAGCAGATGAACACCGTGCTGTCGTACATCGAGGCTGGCCACCAGGACGGCGCCAAGCTGCTGGCCGGCGGCAAGCGCACCCTGGAAGAGACTGGCGGCACCTACGTCGAGCCGACCATCTTCGACGGCGTGACCAACGCCATGCGCATTGCCCAGGAAGAAATCTTTGGCCCTGTGCTGTCGGTGATCGCCTTCGACACCGCCGAAGAAGCCATCGCCATTGCCAACGACACGCCGTATGGCCTGGCGGCTGGTATCTGGACCTCGGACATTTCCAAGGCCCACAAGACCGCCCGTGCCGTGCGCGCTGGCAGCGTCTGGGTCAACCAGTACGACGGCGGCGACATGACCGCGCCGTTTGGTGGCTTCAAACAGTCGGGCAACGGTCGTGACAAGTCGCTGCATGCGCTGGAGAAATACACCGAGCTGAAGGCGACCTGGATCAAGCTGTAATCCAGTGAAGGGGGCTGCACAGCAGCCCCAGCCATAGCCGGGTCGGCTTACGCTGCCCCGGCTTCGTCGTTTTTGCTGTTCAAGAATTCTGCTGGGAGGCTGCAATGCGTTGGGGTACCTATTTCGCCGTACTGGCATCGGTGCTCAGCGTCGGGCTGGCGCTCGGCGTGAGCATGCCGCTGGTGTCCCTGCGCCTGGAGGCCTGGGGCTACGGCAGCTTTGCCATCGGCGTGATGGCGGCGATGCCGGCGCTGGGGGTATTGGCAGGTGCCAGCCTGGCCAGCCGCCTGGCAGGCTGGGTGGGCGTGCCTTCGGCGATGCGCCTGTGCCTGTGGGGTGGGGCGCTGTCGATCGGCCTGCTCGCACTGTTGCCCAGTTACCCGCTGTGGCTGCTGCTGCGGCTGATGATCGGCATGTCCCTGACCGTGGTGTTCATCCTCGGCGAAAGCTGGATCAACCAATTGGTGGTCGAGCAGTGGCGTGGCCGGTTGGTGGCGCTGTATGGCAGCAGCTACGCCCTGAGCCAGCTGGCCGGGCCGTTGGTGCTGGGCTTTCTCGGCTCTGATGACGACTTCGGTTTCTGGGCCGCGACCGGCCTGTTGCTGGCCGCGCCGCTGGTGCTGCTGGGGCGTGGCGGTGCGCCGAGCACCGAAGCCTGCAGTGTCACCTTCCGCGACCTGTTCGCCTTCTGCCGGCGTTTGCCGGTAATCGCCTGGGCCATTGCCCTGTTCGCTTCGTTCGAGGCGATGATCCTCACCTTGCTGCCGGTGTATTGCCTGCAGCAGGGCTTCAGCACCGAAATCGCCCTGTTCATGGTCAGTACCGTGGTGGTGGGGGATGCAGTGTTGCAGTTGCCTATTGGCGCGCTGGCTGACCATATGTCGCGCCGTACGCTGTTTACAGGCTGTGCAGTGACGTTGCTGGTTTCTAGCCTGGCGATTCCGCTGCTGTTGCATACGCCGGTGATCTGGCCATTGTGGGTGTTGTTCGGCGCCAGTGCTGGTGGCCTGTTTACCCTGTCGCTGGTGCTGATTGGCGAGCGCTACCGGGATGATGAACTGGTGCGGGCGAATGCCCATGTTGCGCAGTTGTGGGGTATTGGCTGCTTGCTCGGGCCTTTGCTGGCGGGGGCGGGGAGCCAGTGGGTCAGCGGGCATGCGTTGTTGTTCCTGATGGCAGCAGGGGCTGCCGGGCTGGTGGTGTTGACCCAGCGGCGCGGGGCTTTCGAGGCAGTGTCTGCCTGATGGATTTTGGGGCCGCAAGGCGGCCCCCCGCATTTGCGGCTACAGCATCTTCTCCAAGCCAACCGCCTTGCTGACCCAGGCATTGAACCGCCGCCAGATCCCCCCTGGCTCAGAGGTCAGCATATGCCGCTGGCCATGGTCCTCGGTTGCCCACACCAGCTTGTCGCCTACCAGCTTCACCTGGTAGCTCAACGCAGGCGCCATACCCTGTTGGGCCAGCTCGCGGGTGTATTCAGCCAGCTCCGGGCTGTCCACCAGTACCCCAACTTCAGTGTTCCACAGCACTGAACGTGGGTCGAAGTTGAACGAGCCGATGAACGTCTTGCGCCGGTCGAACACGATTGCCTTGGTGTGCAAGCTTGAATCTGAACTGCCACGCAAGCTCAGCCGTCTCGCGCTGGGGTCGCCCGGCTGGCGGCGCAGTTCGAACAGTTGCACGCCATGCTCGAGCAAGGCACGGCGATAGGGCGCATAACCGCCATGCACCGCCGGCACATCGGTTGCCTCCAGCGAATTGGTCAGCAGCTTCACCGAGGCGCCGGCGTCGGCGCGGCCGGTCAGGTACAGCAGGCCCGGTTCGCCCGGTACGAAGTAGGCCGACATCAGGATCAGCTCGCGGTGCACGCTGGCCAGGTCCGGCGCCAGTTGCTGGCTCAGCAGCAGTTGCGGGTCTGGTTCGTCGTCGGCCAGCACCTTGCTTGGCGCATCCCATAGCGCCTGGGCGTGGGCCCAGATGAGCTCATTGCGCCAGACGTCCAGGCGCGGCTGCGACTGGTAGGCCATCAAGCGATCGTACAGGGCCTTGCGCCGGGTTCTGGCTTCGGCCAGCGACACTTCCAAGCGGTGGCGGCTGGCACGCAGGTCGTTGGCATCCGGGTCATACCAGAGGAAGTCGGTGATCGGCCGGCTAAGGGCGCTGTTCCAGTACTGGTCGAAGCTGTGCCCCAGCTGCTCGGCCACCGGGCCCACACCTAGCAAGTCGATGTCGGTGAAGTTGAGGTTGGGCTCGGCATCGAAATACTCGTCGCCCAGGTTGCGCCCGCCGACGATGGCCATGCTGTTGTCCACCAGGAACAGCTTGTTGTGCATGCGCCGGTGCTGGCGCGACAGGTTGAACAGCCGGCCGGCAGCGCGCGTAAAACCGGTGCTGCGGCCCAGGTGCAGCGGGTTGAACACACGAATCTGGATGTTCGGGTGGGCATCGAGGGTGCCCATGATGGTGTCCAGGCCATCGCTGGTGGTGTCGTCCAGCAGGATGCGCACGCGCACGCCACGGTCGGCGGCGCGCAGCAGCTCATGCACCAGGGCGCGGGTGCTGAGGCCGTCGTGGACAATGTAGTACTGCAGGTCGATGCTCGCCTGGGCGTTGCGGATCAGCTCGGCACGGGCGCGGAATGCCTCGTTGCTGTTGGGCAGCAGGCGAAAGCCCGAGCGGCCGCCGTATGGCGCGGCCTGGCGCAGCACCGAACGGCCGAATGCCGAGTCGTTGGCGGGCAGCGCCTGGCTGGTTTCGCGGGGCGCACTGACGCTGGCGCAGCCGGCAAGGCCGAGCGACAGCACCAGCAGCAGAGGCAAGGCTCGCTGGAGTCTCAAGGGTGGATCGTCCTGTGCAGCAAGGGCTTTAGGGGTTGGACCGTGGCGGGCGGCGCAAAGTTACGCGTCAGCGCTTTCTTCATCCAGTAGACGAAGGGCGGTTTCACCTACCTTGCGCACGGCGGCTTCGATCTGCGGCGTCGGCCGCGCGGCGAAGTTCATGCGCAGGCAGTGGCGGAACTTGCCCGAGGCCGAGAAGATGCTGCCTACGGCAACCTGCACGCCCTGCTCCAGTAAAGCGCGGTTTAGCCGCAGCGTATCGAAATGTTCGGGTAATTCCACCCACAGCATGAAGCCGCCCTGGGGCCGGCTGACCCGGGTGCCTGGCGGGAAGTAACGGGTTACCCAGTCGCTCATCAGGTCGCGGCCACGCTGGTACTGGCTGCGCATGCGCCGCACGTGGGGCTGGTAGTGCCCGCCGGCGATGAAGTCGGCGATGGCCAGTTGCGGCTGGCTGGCGCTGCTGCCAGTGCTGATGTACTTCATGTGCAGCACGCGCTCCAGGTAGCGCCCGGGCGCCACCCAGCCGACCCGCAGGCCGGGGGCGAGGGTCTTGGAGAACGAGCTGCAGAGCAGCACGCGGCCATCGTCGTCGAACGACTTGAGGGTGCGCGGGCGCGGGTAGGTGTAGGCCAGGTCGCCGTACACATCGTCTTCCAGAATCGCCACGTCATAGCGTTGAGCCAGGCTCAGCAGGGCCTTCTTGCGCGCCTCGGGCATGATGTAACCCAGCGGGTTGTTGCAGCTGGGGGTGATCTGGATGAGTTTGATCGGCCACTGCTCCAGAGCTAGCTCCAGCGCTTCCAGGCTGATGCCGGTGACCGGGTCAGTGGGGATTTCCAGCGCTTTCATGCCCAGGCCCTTGAGGGTTTGCATGGCGCCGTGGAAGCTCGGCGAGTCGACCGCAACGATGTCGCCAGGCTCGCAAACCGCTCGGATGCTGCAGGACAACGCCTCATGGCAGCCGGTGGTGATCACCAGGTCGGCAGCACCCAGGCGGCAGCCGGAGTCGAGCACCAGCCGGGCCACCTGTTCGCGCAGGGCCAGGTTGCCATGGATGTTGTCGTAGTACAGGCCAGGCATGTCCTGGCGCCGGCTCAGCTGGGCGAGGCTGCGCAGCAGCGGCTTCAGGGTGGGGCTGTCGATGTCGGGCATGCCACGACCAAGCTGGATCACGTCCTTGCGCGGGGTGCTGCGTATCAGCTCCAGCACCTGCTCCCACTGTGAAATATCCACCGGGCGCTGGGCCGGGCGGCTGACGGCAGGCAGGGCCGGCAGGTGGCGGTGGTCACTGACGAAGTAGCCGGACTTGGGCCGTGGCGAGACCATGCCGCTGTCTTCGAGCATGCGATAGGCCTGCTGCACGGTGCTTAGGCTGACCCCATGCTCCACGCTCAGGGCTCGTACCGACGGCAGGCGCTGGCCGGGGCGGTACAGGCCCTGCTCGATGCGGGCGCCGAGTAGTTCGGCGAGGTTCAGGTAAAGGGTCACGGCATACTCCTGCGCTGCATTGGCATAGCGACCGGTACAGTTGGGGTGAAAATACAGCATTCAGTCGGCCAATGGCCAATTCTGTATGGGAATAATAAGGCTGTATTGGATCTGTATTGTCGATGGTGCCGACGCGCATGCTTTCTCCACGGTATGAACTGATCGGGAGGGTGCGGTGATGGGTGGCATGAGCGATGTGCGCTTGCAACTGTTGGCCAAGGAACTGGAAACCGGGCAGCAGGCCAAGGTGTTCAACGCGCCGCAAGGACTCGGGCGTTTGGGGCTGATGCTGCATCGCTGGCATACCCGCAGGGCGCTGCTGCAACTGACCGATGACGAGTTGCGCGATGTCGGGCTGAGCTGGGAGCAGGCCCGTACAGAAGGGCGCAAACCCTTCTGGAAGGACTGACCAATGTGACGCTGCGCGGTCCCTGTAGGAGCGGCCTTGCGTCGCGAAAGGGCCGCAAAGCGGCCCCAGCGATATCTGTGGCGAAGCTGGAAACCTGGGGGCGCTTCGCACCCCTTTCGCGACGCAAGGCCGCTCCTACACTGACCGCGCCAGCTGTCAGGCCAGCTCTTTGAGCCTGTGCCACAGCATCCCCAACGCCAGCAGCGGCGAGCGCAGGTGCTTGCCGCCAGGGAAGGTGATATGTGGCACCTTGGCGAACAGGTCGAAGCGCCCGCTTTGCTGGCCACTGATGGCCTCGCCCAACAGGCGCGCGGCCAGGTGGGTGGCGTTGAGGCCATGGCCCGAGTAGGCCTGGGCGTAATACACGTTCGGCTGGCTGGTCAGGCGACCGACCTGCGGCAAGCGGTTGGCGCCAATGCCGATCATGCCGCCCCACTGGTAGTCGATGCGCACGTCGGCCAACTGCGGGAACACTTTGAGCATCTTCGGCCGCATGTAGGCGGCGATGTCTTTCGGGTCGCGCCCTGAATAGTGGCAGGCACCGCCGAACAGCAGGCGATGGTCGGCGGACAGGCGGTAGTAGTCCAGCGCCACGCGCTGGTCGCACACCGCCATGTTCTGCGGCAGCAATGTGCGGGCGCGTTCTTCGCCCAGTGGCTCGGTGGCGATGATGTAGCTACCGGCCGGGAGCACCTTGCCGCCCAGCTCGCGGTTGAGGCCGTTGAGGTAGGCGTTGCAGCACAGTACCAGGGTCTTGGCGCGCACCCGGCCCTGGGCGGTATGCACCTGCACTTCGGGGCCGTAGTCGATGCGGGTGACTTCGGACTGCTCGAACAGCTTCACGCCCAGGCGGCTGGCCACGGCCGCTTCGCCCAGGGCCAGGTTTAGCGGGTGCAGATGGCCGGAACCCATGTCGATCAGCCCGCCCACATAGCAGTCGGCACCGACCACGCTGTGGATATCGTCCTTGCCGACCAGCCGTAGCTCATGCGCATAGCCCAGGCTGCGCAGCTCCTCGGCGTCTTCGGCAAAGCCCAGCAGTTCGGCGGGTTTGTTGGCCAGGTCGCAGTAGCCCCACGTCAGGTCGCAGGCGATGGCATGCTTCTCGACGCGCTCGCGGACGATCTGCACGGCTTCCAGGCCCATCAGCTTCATGCTGCGCACGCCGTCCTCGCCAATCACCGGGAGGAACTGCTCCAGGCCGTGGCCGACGCCACGGATCAGTTGCCCGCCATTTCGCCCACTGGCACCCCAGCCAAGTTTGCGTGCCTCCAGCAGGATCACCGATAAGCCGCGTTCGGCCAGCTCGATGGCAGTGTTGAGGCCCGAGTAGCCGCCGCCGACGATACATACATCGGCGCTGTGCTCGCCTTGCAGGAAGGAGTAGTCAGGGTGTGGCGCGCTGCTGGCGGCGTAATAGGATGCGGCGTGCTGCGCGCTGTGGATCATTGGGCTCGGTCCTGGGGCTGGTGGGCTAGGGGAGGAGGATAAGCCGGGGTAGGGTGGCGGGCAACAAGACGAGGGCTGCGCCCGCGAATGGGCCTATAATCCGGTCAAGATCCTTGCTTTGTATTCCGCCATGTCCTGCAACCGCCACAAGATCCACTTCCTGCGCGAACTCATCCCCTCATTCGAGTGCGAGCCCGGCTGCCACGACTGCTGCGGCCCGGTCACTACGTCGGCGGAAGAAATGGCCCGCCTGCCGCGCAAGTCCCAGGAAGAGCAGAGCGCCGCGCTGGAGCGTCTGGACTGCGTGCACCTGGGCCCCAATGGCTGCACGGTGTATGAAGAGCGGCCGATGATCTGCCGCCTGTTCGGCACCACGCCGCGCATGGCCTGCCCGCGTGGCCGTGGCCCTGAGCCGATGATCGACCCCGCCGCCGAGCAGCTGGTCCACCAGTTCATAGCCACCACCCGCCAGGTGCTGGTCTAGCCTCAGTCCGGGATCGGTAGGCAGAGGCTCTCCTTAACCTCTTCCATCACGATGTAGCTCTTCGATTCGCGCACGTGCGGCAGCTTCAGCAGGATGTCGCCGAGCAGCTTGCGGTACGAGGCCATCTCCGAAATGCGCGCTTTCACCAGGTAGTCGAAGTCACCGGAAACCAGGTGGCACTCCAGTACGTGCGGCAGCTTCAGCACCGCACGGCGGAACTCTTCGAAGGTGTCGCCCGACTTGTAGTCCAGGCTGATTTCCACGAACACCAGCAGGCTGCCCTTGAGGTGCTGCGGGTTCAGGCGGGCGTTGTAGCCCATGATGATGCCCTCGCGCTCCAGGCGGCGAACCCGCTCGGTGCAAGGGGTGGTGGACAGCCCAACTTTCTCGCCCAGTTCGGTGAAGGAAATACGGCCGTCATTCTGCAGGATCCGCAAGATGTTGCGGTCGATCTTGTCCAGTTCACGCTTGCTCTGGTGCTGGGTTCTCATAGGGGATGCCCCTCCGTGAAAGGCGATTTTGCCGAGAATTCTCGCCAATAATAGGCTTTTATATAGTGAATTGCACTGGTCTCAAATTCCTATACTGCGCGCATTCATGCCATTTCAATAAAAGTCTGCGGCGTGCCGCGTGTGAGGGATAGAACGATGCGAGTTTTGGTACTTGGTAGCGGTGTAATCGGAACCGCCAGTGCCTATTACCTGGCCCGGCAAGGTTTTGAAGTGACGGTGGTCGACCGCCAGCCGGCGGTGGCCATGGAAACCAGCTTTGCCAACGCCGGTCAGATCTCGCCCGGCTATGCCTCGCCCTGGGCTGCCCCGGGTGTGCCACTGAAAGCCATCAAGTGGCTGCTCGAGCGCCACGCGCCCCTGGCCATCAAGCTCACCGGCGACGTCGATCAGTACCTGTGGATGGCGCAGATGCTGCGCAACTGCACCGCCAGCCGTTACGCGGTGAACAAGGAGCGCATGGTGCGTCTGTCCGAGTACAGCCGTGACTGCCTCGATGAACTGCGCGCCGAAACCGGCATCAACTACGAAAACCGCAGCCTGGGTACCACCCAGCTGTTCCGCACCCAGGCCCAGGTGGATGCCGCGGCCAAGGACATTGCCGTGCTCGAGCAGTCCGGCGTGCCTTACGAGCTGCTCGACCGCGACGGCATTGCCCGCGTCGAACCTGCCCTGGCCGGCGTCAAAGACATCCTGGCCGGTGCCCTGCGCCTGCCAAATGATCAGACGGGCGACTGCCAGCTGTTCACCACCAAACTGGCCGACATGGCGCTGAAACTGGGCGTGGAGTTCCGCTTCGGCCAGGACATCCAGCGCCTGGACTTCGCAGGCGACCGCATCAATGGTGTGTGGATCGACGGCAAGCTGGAAACTGCCGACCGCTATGTGCTGGCGTTGGGCAGCTACTCGCCGCAGATGCTCAAGCCGCTGGGCATCAAAGCCCCGGTGTACCCGCTGAAAGGCTACTCGCTGACCGTGCCGATCACCAACGGCGACATGGCGCCGACGTCGACCATCCTCGACGAAACCTACAAAGTCGCCATCACCCGTTTCGACAACCGCATCCGTGTCGGCGGCATGGCTGAAATCGCCGGTTTTGACCTGTCGCTGAACCCGCGTCGGCGCGAAACGCTGGAGATGATCGTCAACGACCTTTATCCTCGCGGCGGTGACCTGAGCCAGGCCAGCTTCTGGACCGGCCTGCGCCCGGCGACCCCGGACGGCACGCCAATCGTTGGCGCCACAGCGTTCCGCAACCTGTTCCTGAACACCGGTCACGGTACCTTGGGCTGGACCATGGCGTGTGGCTCCGGTCGCCTGCTGGCCGACCTGATCGCGCGCAAGAAGCCGCAGATCAGTGCCGAAGGCCTGGACATTTCCCGTTATGGCAACAGCCGGGAAGTGGCCAAGCACGGGCAGACCGCGCCGGCTCACCAGCAGTAATAGCCTGCACCGGCCTCTTCGCGGCTAAAGCCGCTCCCACACGGACCGCATGTTCATGGACATTGAGGGGTCCTCTGTGGGAGCGGCTTTAGCCGCGAAGAACCCAACACCGTTTTCAACCTGTGAACCACCATAAGGCAGCCGCCATGCGTCCCGCCCGCGCCCTGATCGACCTCCAGGCCCTGCGCCACAACTACCGTCTGGCCCGTGAACTGACCGGTGCCAAAGCCCTCGCCGTGATCAAGGCCGATGCCTATGGCCACGGTGCCGTGCGCTGCGCCCTGGCCCTGGAGGCCGAAGCCGACGGCTTCGCCGTGGCCTGCATCGAAGAGGCGCTGGAGCTGCGCGCCGCCGGTATCAAGGCCCCGGTGCTGTTGCTGGAAGGCTTTTTCGAAGCCAGCGAGCTGGCGCTGATTGCCGAGCACGACCTGTGGTGCGTGGTGCACTCGCTGTGGCAGCTCGAAGCCATCGAGAAAACCCAGCTGCACAAGCCGCTCACCGTTTGGCTGAAGCTAGACAGCGGCATGCACCGTGTTGGCCTGCACCCCAAGGACTACCACGACGCCTATCAGCGCCTGTTGGCCTGCGGCAAGGTTTCGCGCATCGTGCTGATGAGCCACTTCGCACGTGCCGACGAGTTGGACGCTGACGCTACCGCCCAGCAGATCGCCGTGTTCGAGGCCGCCCGCCAGGGCCTGGCCGCCGAATGCAGCCTGCGCAACTCGCCCGGTGTGCTGGGCTGGCCGCAAGCGCCCAGCGACTGGGTACGCCCTGGTTTGATGCTGTACGGCGCCACACCGTTCGAAGTGCCCCAGGCAGAAGCTACGCGGTTGCAGCCGGTGATGACCCTGCAGTCGCGGGTGATCAGCGTGCGCGAGTTGCCTGCCGGCGAGCCGGTAGGCTATGGCGCCAAGTTCGTCAGCCCACGGCCAACCCGCGTTGGCGTGGTCGCCATGGGCTATGCCGATGGTTACCCACGCCAGGCGCCCAACGGCACCCCGGTGCTGGTGGCCGGCCAGCGCACCCAGGTGATTGGCCGGGTGTCGATGGACATGCTCAACATCGACCTGACCGACGTGCCTCAAGCCACCGTCGGTAGCTCGGTCGAACTGTGGGGCAAGCAGGTGCTGGCCAGCGAAGTGGCCGCACAGGCGGGCACCATTCCGTACCAGATCTTCTGCAACTTGAAGCGGGTGCCGCGGGACTACATCGGCGAATGACACGCTGAAGCGGACAGGTTGAAGGGCGGTGTGTTGTAAATACTGAACGGCATTGCCATGATATCGTTCACATTCACCCCCCTTCCCACCGTTTCAGGAGGCTCCAGCTTTGGACGTCGGCGAACGACTGCAAGCCATCCGCAAGCTCAAGGGCCTGTCCCAGCGCGAACTCGCCAAGCGTGCCGGCGTGACCAACAGCACCATCTCGATGATCGAGAAGAACAGCGTAAGCCCCTCCATCAGCTCGCTGCGCAAGGTGTTGAGTGGGATTCCCATGTCCATGGTCGAGTTCTTTTCGGTCGAGCTGGAACCTGAAAGCCCCACGCAGATCGTCTACAAGGCCCATGAGCTGATCGATATCTCGGACGGTGCGGTGACCATGAAGCTGGTCGGCAAGTCGCACCCCAATCGTGCCATCGCCTTTCTCACCGAGGTGTACCCGCCAGGTGCCGACACCGGTGCCGAGATGCTCACCCACGACGGCGAGGAAACCGGCATCCTGCTTGAGGGGCGCCTGGAACTGGTGGTCGGCAACGAGATCTTCATCCTCGAAGAAGGCGATAGCTACTACTTTGAAAGCACCCGCCCGCATCGCTTTCGCAACCCGTTCGACCAGCCGGCGCGGTTGATCAGTGCGGCGACGCCTTCAAACTTTTGATCCAGCGCAGTGCATTGATTCGGCAATACCCCTTTTCCGTGTGGGGTCGTTTCACGGCCTCTGGGTTCCCGCTATACTTTTCAACGCTCGCCGATCCGTGGCCGCGAGCGTGATTAGCCACCATGAGGGTGTTCGCGTGAACCAAATCAAGAAGATGCTGGCCGTACCAGCAGCCGTATTCGCCCTCTGGGCAATGAGCGCAACCGCTGCGACCAATGACGACATCGCCAAACGCCTGGAGCCGGTTGGCCAGGTGTGCGTCCAGGGCCAGGAATGCAAGGGCATGGAAGTGGCTGCAGCAGCGGGGGGCGGGGGCGCCAAGACGCCAGATGACATCATCGCCAAGCACTGCAATGCCTGTCATGGCACTGGCCTGCTGGGGGCACCGAAAATTGGCGATACCGCCGCGTGGAAAGAGCGCGCCGATCACCAGGGCGGCCTCGACGGCATCCTGGCCAAGGCCATTACCGGTATCAACGCCATGCCGCCCAAAGGCACCTGCGCGGACTGCTCGGATGACGACCTGAAAGGGGCGATCAAGAAAATGTCCGGGCTGTAAGACACAGCTGAATCGCACGAGGCCCGCCATTGATGGCGGGCTTTGTTTTTGGGGTGCCGGCACTCTCCCTGTCGCGGGTTCGCCCGTGAAGGGGCCGGTACAGGCAACCAATCACGCCCGGACTGTGTCCAACCCCTGAACCCATGGATGTCTCAGGAGGCCCCGATGCACCTCTGCTCCATCGACCTGGCTGTCGAGCAAGTCCTGTCGCGCCTGCCTGCTCATATCCACATGGGCCTGCCGTTGGGCTTGGGGAAACCCAATGCATTCGTCAACGCGCTCTACGCCCGAGTGCGCGAGTTGCCCGAGCGACGGCTGACCATCTACACCGCGTTGTCCCTCGGCCGCCCGCCATTGGGTGACGGCCTGCAACGGCGCTTTCTCGAACCCTTCGTCGAGCGCGTCTTCGCCGACTACGAAGAGCTCACCTACCTCGCCGACTTGCGCAACGACAGCCTGCCACCAAACATTCGCGTAGAGCAGTTCTTCATGCAGCCCGGCAGCCTGCTGCACAGCGAATCGGCCCAGCAGGACTACATCAGCAGCAATTACAGCCACGCCGCCCGCGACATCAACGCCAAAGGTTTGAACCTGATTGCGCAAATGGTGGCCGCCACACCTGAAAAGCCTGTTCACTTGAGCCTGGCCTGCAACCCCGACATCACCCTCGACCTGCTGCCGATGATCGCCAAGCGCCGTGCGGCCGGCGAAACCATCCTCATGCTCGGCCAGGTGCACGCCGAGCTGCCTTACATGCCGGGCGATGCGGAACTGCCCATCGATGCCTTCGACCTGTTGATCGACGAAGCCGAGCAGCGCCGGCTGTTCTCCACGCCGAACATGCCGGTCGGCACCCAGGACCACTGCATCGGCTTGCACGCCAGCAGCCTGGTGCGTGACGGCGGCACTTTGCAAATCGGCATCGGTGCCATGGGTGATGCAGTCGCCGCCGCGCTGCTGGCGCGCCAGGGTGACAACGCAGGCTACCGTGCCTTGCTGGAAGAATTGGATGTTGGCCCTTGGCAGTCACTGATCGAGCGGGAAGGGGGGCTGGATACGTTTGCCCAAGGCCTGTACGGCTGCAGCGAAATGTTCGTCAACGGCCTGCTGGTGCTGGCCGAAGCAGGCCTGCTGCGGCGCCCGGCGGATGAGCAGGGGCCCGTGGTGCATGGCGGTTTTTTCCTTGGCCCGCAGGCGTTCTACCAACGGTTGAGGGAAATGCCACTGGAACAGCGCGCGCGGTTTGCCATGACCCGCATCAGCTTCATCAACGAGCTGTACGGGCAGGAGGAACTGAAGCGCCGTCAGCGACGCGATGCGCGTTTTATCAACACGGCGTTCGGCATGACCTTGCTCGGCGCCGGGGTGGCCGATCAACTGGAGGACGGCCGCGTGCTCAGCGGCGTGGGCGGGCAGTACAACTTCGTCGCCCAAGGCCATGCGCTGGAGGGCGGACGTTCGATCCTGTTGCTGCGCAGTTGGCGCGAGGCGGGTGGGGAGGTGAGCTCGAACCTGTTCTGGACCTATGGCCACTGCACCATCCCCCGGCACCTGCGCGATATCGTGGTGACCGAATATGGCATTGCCGATTTGCGTGGGCAGACCGACAGCGAAGTGATTGCGCGGTTGCTGGCGGTGTGTGATTCACGGTTCCAGCAGGGGCTCATCGAGCAGGCCAAAGCGGCCGGCAAGCTGCCCAAGGGCTTTCAGCTGGACGCTCGCTTTACCGACAATACGCCACAGCGGCTGGAGGCGATCAAGGCGCGGCATGCGCGGTTGTTCCCGGAGTACCCGATGGGGACGGACTTTACGGCTGAAGAGCGGGACTTGTTGCGGGCGCTGAACTGGTTGAAGAGCAAGTTCAAGCTGAGCGAGGTGCTGGAGCTGGGCAAGGCAGCGTTGGATGCGCCGGGGCCGGAGGGGTATGAGGGGCACCTGAAGCGGATGCAGCTTGATAGGCCGCATGGGCTGAAGGAAGAGCTTTATCAGCGGTTGCTACTGGCGGGGTTGGCGGCGTCCTGATGAATAGCTGGGGCTGCTTTGCAGCCCATCGCGACACAAGGCCGCTCCTACAAGGGTTATGCGTATTCCTGTAGGAGCGGCCTTGTGCCGCGAAAGGGCCGCAAAGCGGCCCCCAATGGTGCTTATTCGATGAAGCTGACCACACCACCTTCCAGCGACTTCACCCGGGCCAGCGATTCAACGCGGTAGCCTTGGCTGTCCAGCTCGGCACGGCCGCCCTGGAACGACTTCTCGATCACGATGCCCAGGCCGGCCACGGTGGCGCCGGCTTGCTTGATGATCGAAATCAGCGCCTGCGAAGCCTTGCCGTTGGCCAGGAAGTCGTCGATCACCAGCACGCGGTCGCTGCTGTTGAGGTGGCGTGGCGAGATGGCCACGGTGTTCTCGGTCTGCTTGGTGAAGGAATACACCGAGGCAGTCAGCAGGTTTTCGGTCAGGGTCAGCGACTGATGCTTGCGCGCGAAGATCACCGGCACGCCCAGCTTCAGGCCAGTCATCACCGCCGGGGCAATGCCCGAGGCTTCGATGGTGACGATCTTGGTCACGCCGGCGTCGGCGAACAGGCGGGCGAACTCGTCACCGATCAGCTGCATCAGCGCCGGATCGATCTGGTGGTTGAGAAACGCGTCGACTTTGAGAACCTGATCGGAAAGCACGATGCCTTCTTCGCGAATCTTCTGATGCAGTGCTTCCACTTTGTTTTCCTCGATGTAGCAAAGGTGGCCGCAAATAGCGGCAAAGTTAAAGAGTAATGGTTGATCAGCGTTTGAGCATTGCCCGGATATCGGCCAGGGCGTTGTTGCCGCGTGCGGCCTTCACCTCGACCGGTGCATCGTCCAGGCCCTCCCAGGCCAGGTCGTCCGGAGGCAGTTCGTCGAGGAACCGGCTTGGCGTGCAGTCGATGATTTCACCGTACTGCTTGCGCTTGGCAGCGAAGGTGAAGGCCAGGGTTTGGCGCGCGCGGGTAATGCCCACGTAGGCCAGGCGGCGTTCCTCTTCGATGGTGTCGGCCTCGATGCTGGAGCGGTGCGGGAGGATTTCCTCTTCCATGCCCATGATGAATACGTAAGGGAACTCCAGGCCCTTGGAGGCGTGCAGGGTCATCATCTGCACACCTTCGGCGTTTTCTTCCTCTTCCTGCTGGCGCTCGAGCATGTCGCGCAGCACCAGCTTGCCGATGGCGTCCTCGATGGTCATGTCACCCTCTTCATCCTTCTCGAGGGTGTTTTTCAGCGCTTCGACCAGGAACCAGACGTTGCTGATACGGAAGTCCGCAGCCTTGTCGCTGGCGGTCTGCTGGCGGATCCAGTTCTCGTAGTCGATGTCGCGGATCATCTCGTGCAGTGCGGCAATCGGGTCTTCCAGGGCGACCTTGTGACGCACCCCGTCCAGCCAGTGCTTGAAGCGCTGCAAACGTTCGGTGTAGCGGGCGTCCAGGTGCTCGCCCAAGCCCAACTCCTCGCTGGCGGCGTACATCGAAATGCCGCGTTCGGTGGAGTAGTTGCCGAGCTTTTCCAGGGTGGTGGAGCCGATTTCCCGGCGCGGTACGTTGATCACCCGCAAGTAGGCGTTGTCATCGTCCGGGTTCACCAGCAGGCGCAGGTAGGCCATCAGGTCCTTGACCTCCTGGCGGCCGAAGAAGCTGTTGCCGCCCGACAGGCGATACGGCACCTGGTGGTGCTGCAGCTTCAGCTCGATCAGCTTGGCCTGGTAGTTGCCACGGTAAAGGATGGCAAAGTCGCTGTACGGGCGGTTGGTGCGCAGGTGCAAGGTGAGGATTTCCATGGCCACGCGCTCGGCCTCGGCTTCCTCGTTTTTGCAGCGGATCACGCGGATCTCGTCGCCTACGCCCATCTCGCTCCACAGCTGCTTTTCGAACGCGTGCGGGTTGTTGGCAATCAGCACGTTGGCGCAGCGCAGGATGCGGCTGGTGGAGCGGTAGTTCTGTTCGAGCATGACGATCTTCAGGGAGGGGTAGTCCTCCTTGAGCAGCATCAGGTTTTCCGGGCGGGCACCTCGCCAGGCGTAGATCGACTGGTCGTCGTCGCCCACCACGGTGAACTGGTTGCGCATGCCGATCAGCATCTTCACCAGCAGGTACTGGCTGGCGTTGGTGTCCTGGTATTCGTCCACCAGCAGGTAGCGCACGCGGTTCTGCCAGCGCTCCAGCACTTCGGGGTGTTCCTGGAACAACTTGACCGGTTGCAGGATCAGGTCGTCGAAGTCCACCGCGTTGAACGCCTTGAGCGTGCGCTGGTAGTGGGTGTAGACGATGGCGGCGGTCTGCTCGCGCGGGTTGCGCGCTTTTTCCAGGGCCTCTGGCGGCAGGATAAGGTCGTTCTTCCAGGCACCGATCATGTTCTTGATCTCGTCGATGCCGTCGTCGCCGGAGTATTCCTTCTGCATGATGTCCGACAGCAACGCCTTGATGTCGGACTCGTCGAAGATCGAGAAGCCCGGCTTGTAGCCGAGGCGCTCGTGCTCCTTGCGGATGATGTTCAGGCCCAGGTTGTGGAACGTACACACCGTAAGCCCTCGGCCTTCCCCCGGGCGCAACAAGGTGCCGACACGCTCCTTCATCTCGCGCGCGGCCTTGTTGGTAAAGGTCATCGCCACGATGTACTGGGCACGGATGCCGCAGTTCTGGATGAGGTGGGCAATCTTGCGCGTGATCACGCTGGTCTTGCCCGAGCCTGCACCGGCGAGCACCAAAAGAGGGCCGCCGACATAGTCACGGGCTTCCTGCTGCCGGGGATTGAGTCGGGACATGCTAGAAACCGGGGGTCGCCAGAAAATAGCCGCGCATTCTAACAGGCATGGAGCGGTTGTGGCGCGACCGTCTGACGTCTGAGTCAGACTTTTGTCCGCCTAACTATTAGTACCACTAATGCTAGTAGCTGAAAAAATCATATTTGCCGGTTTGTTTCGTTTCGCGCAGGATGCACGACAAAATACGTCGGGCTGCTACCCCAGAAACATGTATAAAAGTGAAAATCATTTTCATTAAATACAGTAGCATACCCGCCAGATCTCGTTGCACCGTCAAGCCCTAAGGAGCCCGCTTGTCCACGCCTGTCGAACCTTTGCGTTTGCTGCTGTTGGCCGATGAGCCGGAATGGGCCGCCGTGTTGCGCGCGTGCATGCCTGCACTGGGCGGCAGCGCCGTACTGTTGACCGCGCCGAACTGGGAGGCGATCGACAGCCTGTTCAGCCATGATCGCCATGCCGTCGTGTTGGCGACGCCAGCCTTGCAGCCCGCTCCCGGGCGTTGCGAGCTGCCGACCATCCTGCTGCTCGACCATGAGCCCGAGGCACCGCCCAGCGCCGTCAGCGACTGGCTGGTGCGCGACCAGCTCAATGCCGATGGCCTGCGCCGCTCACTGCGCCATGTGCGTGAGCGCAGCGTGCTGGTGGCCACCTTGCAGCGCCTGGCCGAGCAGGACCCGCTGACCGGCATCGCCAACCGCCAGGGCTTCCAGGCTTTGCTCAACGCACGCCTGGCCGAAAACGAAGGCCGTGGCGTTGCGCTTGGCCACCTGGACCTGGACAACTTCCGCCACGTCAATGACGCCCTTGGTCACCAGAGTGGTGACCGCCTGATCCTGCAGGTAGTGGCACGGCTGAAACATCAGCTGGAGGCGGGTGACCAGCTGGCACGTCTGGGTAGCGACGAGTTCGCCTTGTTGATCGACACACGCCGCGACGCCAATCGCGCCGAATGGATTGCCGAACGCATCGTCGAGGCCTTGGCCGAACCCTACTGGATCGACGGCGAAAGCCTGCTGCTGGGCTGCAGCCTGGGCCTGGCCCATGCTCGCGCGCAGAGCGGCGCCGATCCGCTGATGTGGCACGCGCATATCGCCATGCGTCAGGCCAAGGGCAGCCAGGGCTGCACCTTCCATGTGTTCAACGAACGTATCAACCGCAACGCCCGCAGCCTTGCCGACCTGGAAAGCGAACTGCGCCGTGCCCTGCGCCGCGACGAGCTGGAGCTGCACTATCAGCCGCGGATGAACCTGGCAGACGGGCGCATCGTCGGCCTGGAAGCGCTGGTGCGCTGGCGCCATGCCGAGCGCGGGCTGCTGCCACCCAGCGAGTTCGTGCCACTGGCCGAGCAGAGCGGCCTGATCGTGCCCTTGGGTTACTGGGTGATTTCCCGCGCCCTGCGCGATATGCAGGCCCTGTGCGAGCGCGGCCTGGAGCCGTTGCACATGGCGGTAAACCTGAGTTTCCGCCAGTTCCAGGACAGCCAGTTGTTGGCCACCTTGAGCCGGTTGATCCTTGAGCACGGTGTGGATGCCCGCTGGCTGGAGTTCGAACTGACCGAAACGGCGGTGATGCGTCGTAACGAGCTGGTGCGCCAGACCATGGACGCGCTGGGGCGCCTGGGTGTGCGCTTTTCGCTCGATGATTTCGGCACCGGGTTTTCTTCGTTCGTGCACCTCAACAGTCTGCCGATTACCTTGCTCAAGGTGGACCGCAGCTTCGTTGCGGAAATGGAAATGCGTGAAGAGAACCGCAAGCTGGTGCACGCCATGATCAACCTGGCGCACAACCTCAACCTCGAGGTGGTGGCCGAGGGGGTGGAGCGTGAAGAGCAGTTGGCGCTGTTGCGCGGGTTTGGGTGTGACCAGGTGCAGGGCTTCTTGGTCAGCAAGCCATTGCCGGTCGGGGAGTTGATCGAGTTCTTGCTGGATTGCAGCAGGCCGAAGCTGGTTAGCCTGTGAGGTCGTAGGGGAGGGCTTTGCCCTCCATCGCGGCCTTGTGTCGCGATAGGGCTGCAAGGCAGCCCCTGCAATCAAACAGACACCGCAGTCCCACCAGACAAATCAGCCTTTCTCAACAGCCGCTTCATCCGCCACTCAAAGCCAAAGGTCAGCGCCACCGCCGCACACGCCAACCCCAGCGCCAGCCCCCACCAGATACCCACTGCTCCCCCGCCCAGGGTGAAGGTGAACAACCAGGCGCTCGGCGCCCCCACCAGCCAGTAGCACACCAGACCGATCAAGAAGGTGGTCTTGGCGTCCTTGAGCCCACGGATCGAGCCCATGGCAATTGTCTGCATGCCGTCGAACAGCTCGAACCACGCTGCCACCATCAACAACTGCACGGCCACTTGGAAAATCGCGGCGAAGGCTGGGTCATTGCGGTCGATGAACAGCCCCACCAGCGCCTCGGGCAGCAGCAGGAACAACGCGGCAAAGGCAAACATGATCATTGCCCCGAAGCCAATGCCCACACGCCCGGCGCTGCGTGCTGCCAGCAGGTTGCCAGCGCCGTAGTACAGGCCCACGCGCATGGTGACCGCATACGACAAGCCAGTCGGTACCATGAACGCCGTGGACACGATCTGCAGGGCGATCTGGTGCGCCGCCAGTTCGGTGCTGCCCAGCACGCCCATGCACAGCGCGGCGAAGGCGAACAGGCCCACTTCCACCATATAAGTGCCGCCAATCGGCAGGCCCAGCCGCCACAGCTCGCGCAGTGCCGGCAGCGATGGGCGCGACAGGCCCTTGCGCAGTGGGTAGGCGGCGTAGGCCGAGTGCCAGCGGATATACAATGCCAAGGCAATGGCCATGCCCATCGACACCACGGCGGTGACCAGGCCGATGCCCATCAGGCCCAGCTTGGGCAGGCCGAACATGCCTTCGATCAACGCCACGTTGAACAGGTAGTTGAGCACGGTGCCGACCAGGCTGATGACCATCACCGGGGTCGAGCGGCCCAGTGCGCTGGTGAAGCCGCGCAAGGCCATGAAGGTCAGGTAGCCGGGCAGGGCCAGCGGCAGCAGGGTGAGGAATTCTGCGGCCGAGGCCACGTTTTCGGGCTGTTGCCCGAACAGCAGCAGAACCGGCTGAAGGTTCCACAGCACCAGCGCGGCGAACAGCGCCAGGCCCCAGGCCAGCCACAAACCGTTCTGCGCCAGGCGGGTGGCACCCTCGATGTCATTGGCGCCCTTGCGAATCGCAACCAGGGTGCCGACTGCGGCGATCACGCCCAGGCAGAAAATCGACACGAACGAGTAGCTGGCCGCCCCCAGGCCACCACCGGCCAAGGCCTGGGGGCTGATGCGGGCCATCATCAGGGTGTCGGTCAGCACCATCAGCATGTGCGCCAACTGCGAGGCAATCAGCGGCCCGGCCAGGCGCAGCAAAGCCTTGAGTTCTGTGGTGGGCGCGACGTGCATGGGGGCGATCCTTCATTCTGGGGTGATCAACGAACGGCGATTCTGAGGCTTCGGTCAACTTTGCACAAAAGGATAAATCCGATAGTTGGCATGAGTTGAACTCATGCATATATGCTCCTCGGTGATTCACGTCATACGCCCATATTGCAGGTACCACATGTCACGCCAGCTACCACCGCTGTATGCCCTGCGCGCATTCGAAGCTGCCGCGCGGCTAAGCTCCTTCACCCGTGCTGGCGAGGAGCTTTCGATCACCCAAAGCGCCATCAGCCGGCATATCCGCACACTCGAGGAGCATTTTGCCTGCCGCCTGTTCGTGCGCAGTGGCCGCAGCCTGCAACTGACCGAAGCGGGGCGGGTGTTGCTGCCGGGTGTACGTGAAGGTTTCGCGGCGTTTGAGCGGGCTTGCGAAACCTTGTGTGGCGAAGACGATATTCTGCGCATGAAAGCCCCATCGACCCTGACCATGCGCTGGCTGCTGGCGTGCCTGAGCCGTTTTCGCCACCTGCAACCGGGTAACGAGGTGCAACTGACCAGCGCATGGATGGACGTCGACCATGTGGACTTCAACCAGGAGCCGTTCGATTGCGCGGTGTTGCTCAGTGATGGGGTGTTCCCCGCAGACTGGGAGGTGCGCAAGCTGTTCCCGGAGCTGCTGATCCCGGTCGGTGCGCCTGACCTGCTCGACGAACAACCCTGGGACGTGTGCCGGCTGGCTAGCATCGAGTTGCTGCACCCCACGGTGGACAAGCGCGATTGGCGGGAGTGGCTGGAGCGCATGGGGCTTGGCGACAAGGTGTCGCTCAAGGGTGGCCAGGTGTTCGACACACTGGAGCTGGGCATGATTGCCGCCGCGCGGGGCTACGGGATTTCAATGGGCGATTTACTGATGGTGGCCGAGGACGTGGCGCAAAAGCGCTTGAGCCTGCCTTGGCCGACGGCCGTGCCCAGCGGGATGGATTACTACCTTGTGTGGCCGCGAACCCGGCGAGGCGGCGAGCGGTTGCGGCGCTTGAGTGTGTTTCTGGAGCAGGAGGTGGCGGCGATGGATTTGCCCGATGTGGAAATCCTGCCGCCTCTCTGATCGCCTGTGCCGTCCCTTTCGCGGGCGAGCCCGCGAAAGGGACGGAAGCCCTTACATCGAACCCAGGTTCAATGCTTGTGCGCAGGCTTGCAGCGAGCGGCGTTCGCTTTGTGCATACAACGCCAGCTCATCCTGCACCTGCAGCCCCAACGCCGCTTCGAAGGCATCGCGGTTGGCGTTGCTGCCGTACTCGGCCTGCGCGTCGTCGCCCAGGTTGGACTGGAAGATCCCCGCCGCGCTCACCGGCAGGAAGTCCTCGTACACCAGCGCTTCGAAGTGCACATGGCCAGCGTCGATCAGCCCTTGCAGGGTAGTCGGGCGGCCTTCCTGGTCACGCGCGGCCAGGCCTTTCTCAGTCGCGAAATAGCGGAAATACGCCAGGCCTTGCTCGCGCATCTGCGCCAGGTCGTCCGGGAATTCGGCAAAGGTTGCCTTCAGCAGCGCCATGTAGCGCTCGGCATTGGCCTCGGCCGGTGCGCCACCCAACGCGGCGCGGGTAGCGTCGAGCAGTTTGTCGTACAGCTGGCGGCCTTTCGGCGTCAGCGCCGCGCCGCGTTGCTCAATCTCGCCAAAGCGCGCGGTGTGGCTGCCTTCGCTACCTTGCTGGTCGCTGAACGCGACCCTTTCCTGCAGGGCCTTGAAGCTGGTCTGGCGCAGCAGGATCGGGTGGCGACGAGTGGGCGGGCCTTCGACCACGGCCTTTGGCGGGATGCCCTTGGCCGGCATGCCGACCTGGATTGCATCGATGTCCAGGGTACGCGGCGTCAGGTGGTTGATGTGCGGGCCCTTGAAGGCCACCACATCGGCGATCAGGCGATGCTGGTCGTGCAACTGCTGGTATTGCTCGGCTGTGACGGTGGCGTCATGGTGCCAGCGGAAGGTGTGCAGGGCTTCTTGCACGAAGGCTTCGGCATCCGCTGCGTTAAGGCCGCCATCACGTTCGCACTGGGCGATCAGCTCGAGGGCGCGGGCGGTGAAGATCTGGCGTTTGGCCAGAATGCTCTGGGCCAACTCGCGCAGCTGCGGGTTGTCGATCAGCTCCAGGCGCAGCAGCGAGGTGAATACACGGAACGGGCTGACGTGCAGCGCCTGCTCGTGCACCGCACGGAAGGCAGTGGAGTGCACCGGCACGCCGGCAGAGCTGAGGTCGTAGTAGCCGACCGGCTGCATGCCCATGACCGCAAACAGGCGCGCGATGGTGGCCAGTTCTTCAGCGGTGCCCACACGGATGGCGCCGTGGCGCTCCTGGTCCAGGCGTTCGATTTCGCCGGTCCAGCGCAGGGCCTCGGCCACTTCGGGTTGCTGGGCCATGACCTGCTGGTTGATTTCGCTCACCAGCTCCAGCAGCGTGCCGTACAGCGGCACTTCCTGTTTGTACATGAGCGACATGGCGGCAGAGAACTGCGCGCGAATGCTGTCTGGGCTGACGAAATCGTGGGCGGGCATCGCTAGCTTCCTGGTTGGGTTCGGACGCTTACATGAAAGCTGGGAATGCACTTGGCTCACAAGCGAAAAAAAGTGAGTGTGTCATTCCTTTTTTGATCGACCTTCAGGGCGCTTTCGCAGGTAACTCCGCGAAGAAGCCCTCAAGCCTGAAGTTGCTCACGAATCCATTCCACCAATGCCCTTACCTTGGGCACCTCCGCCGCATGCTCGGCATACGCCAGGTAATGTGCCCCGGCACTGCGCATCGCATGGTTCCACGGCACCATCAGGCTACCCTCGGCCAACTCCTTTGCCGCCAGGTAGCGCGGTACCAGCGCCACGCCGCACCCGGCCTGCGCCGCGCTCAACGCCATATAGAACGTATCGAAGCGTGGCCCGTGATAGGCGTTGACGCTCTGCAGGTCTTGCTCCAGGAACCACTCATGCCAGGCCTCCGGTCGCGACGTGCTCTGCAACAGCACCAGGTCGGCCAGCTCTGCGGCATCGCCCAGCGTGCGCCCGGCCAGCAGCTCCGGCGCGCACACCGGTACCACCTCTTCGCGGAACAGCTCCACGCAGGTAGCCCCCGGCCAAGTGCCCTGGCCATAGAAGAACACCACGTCAGCCGAACCCTGTAGCAAGGCGAACGGCTCCATCTCGTTGCGGATGTCCAGGTGGATATTGCTGTGCCGTTTGCCAAAGCCCTTCAGGTGCGGGATCAACCAGCGCACGCCAAAACTCGGTTGCGTGGCTACCTTCAATATCTCGGTCTGCTCGCCATAAGTGAGCACGTAGCGGCTGGACATATCCACCTGGGTGAGGATCTTGTTGACCTCGGCCAGGTACAGGCTTCCGGCCGGGGTCAGCTGCAGGCGCCGGCGGATGCGCAGGAACAGGTGGTGGCGCAGCATGTCTTCAAGCTGCGCCACCTGCTTGCTGACCGCGCTCTGGGTCAGGTGCAGCTCTTCGGCGGCACGGGTAAAGCTCAAGTGGCGGGCTGCAGCTTCAAAGCACTGCAGGGCGGTCATGGAAGGCACCAGGCGTTTGGACATAGCGGTCTCTGCGGCTCGAATCATTACCTGGTGGAATGATATGCGGAATAAAGGTCGTTTGTTGTACCTATGTGATCGGATTAATACTGATCCCCATCAATTTTCCACCCCATCACCCGATGTAGGAGAAGCACTAATGGTTGCTGGATTGCTCGAGCGCCTTGGCGTTGCCGCCGAGGCTTACACCCAGGGCGACTACCCTGTTCACACGCCGATCGACGGCAGCCAGATCGCCTCGGTGAAACTGCTCGGCAAGGCCGAGACCATCGCCCGCATCGATCAGGCCCAAAGCGCCTTCGACGCCTGGCGCACTGTGCCGGCCCCGCGCCGTGGCGAATTGGTACGCCTGTTCGGCGAAGTGCTGCGCGAGCACAAGGCCGACCTGGGCGAGCTGGTTTCGATCGAAGCCGGCAAGATCACTCAGGAAGGCCTGGGTGAAGTGCAGGAAATGATCGACATCTGCGACTTCGCCGTGGGCCTGTCGCGCCAGCTGTACGGCCTGACCATCGCCTCCGAGCGCCCAGGCCACCACATGCGTGAAACCTGGCACCCGCTGGGCGTGGTCGGTGTGATCAGCGCCTTCAACTTCCCGGTCGCGGTGTGGGCCTGGAACACCGCGCTGGCCCTGGTGGCCGGTAACTCGGTAGTGTGGAAGCCGTCCGAGAAGACCCCGCTGACCGCCCTGGCCTGCCAGGCGCTGTTCGAAAAAGCCCTGAAAGCCTTTGGCGACGCCCCGGCTGGCCTGGCGCAACTGGTGATCGGCGGCCGTGAAGCCGGCGAAGCCATGGTCGATGACCCGCGCGTACCGCTGGTCAGCGCCACCGGCAGCACCCGCATGGGGCGCGAAGTCGGCCCACGTGTGGCCGCCCGCTTTGGCCGCAGCATCCTGGAACTGGGCGGCAACAACGCCATGATCCTGGCCCCGAGCGCGGACCTGGACCTGGCCGTGCGCGGCATCCTGTTCTCCGCTGTCGGCACCGCCGGCCAGCGTTGCACCACGCTGCGTCGCCTGATCGTGCACCGCTCGATCAAGGACGAAGTGGTTGCCCGCGTCAAAGCCGCCTACGGCAAAGTGCGCATTGGCGACCCGCGCAAGGACAACCTGGTGGGCCCGCTGATCGACAAGCTGTCGTTCGACGCCATGCAAGGTGCGCTGGCCAAGGCCCGCGACGAGGGTGGCCAGGTATTTGGTGGCGAGCGTCAGCTGGCCGACCAGTACCCGAACGCCTACTACGTGTCGCCTGCCATTGCCGAAATGCCGGCGCAAAGCGATGTGGTGCGCCACGAAACCTTCGCCCCGATCCTGTACGTGCTGGCTTATGACGACTTCGAAGAGGCCCTGCGCCTGAACAACGAAGTGCCACAAGGCCTGTCGTCGTGCATCTTCACCACCGACATTCGCGAAGCCGAGCGCTTCCAGAGTGCTTCGGGCAGCGACTGCGGCATCGCCAACGTCAACATCGGCACCAGCGGCGCCGAGATCGGCGGTGCGTTCGGTGGCGAGAAGGAAACCGGTGGTGGCCGTGAGTCGGGTTCGGATGCCTGGAAGGGCTACATGCGTCGTCAGACCAACACCGTGAACTATTCGCGTGAGCTGCCGCTGGCACAGGGTATCGTGTTCGACTGATGGTTTGATGCTGCATGGCCGGGGGCTATGCCCCCGGTTCGCGGGTGAACCCGCTCCCACAGGGACAACACAGCTTTCGGAACCTGTGATGTCCCTGTGGGAGCGGGTTCACCCGCGAATGGGCCGCAAAGCGGCCCCAATAAACCAGATGCACCTGCAATAAGAACAACACTGCTGGAGCCGGGCCATGTCCGAACTGCGTCAAGAATGCTTGTGGGAATTCGTCAGCAAACCGAGCGTTGCCGCCCAGGCCCTGGCCGGTGAGCACAAGGCCGATGTCTGCGTGATCGGCGGCGGTATCACCGGTCTGTCGGCAGCCATCCATCTGCTCGAACAGGGCAAGTCGGTGATCTTGCTGGAAGCGTGGAAGATCGGCCACGGTGGTTCCGGGCGCAACGTCGGCCTGGTCAACGCTGGCACCTGGATCCGCCCCGACGACGTCGAGGCCACCCTCGGCCAGAAGCAAGGCAGCCGCCTGAACAAGGTGCTTGGCGAAGCCCCGGCTGAAGTGTTCGCCATGATCGAACGCCTTGGCATCGACTGCCAGGCCCAGCACAAAGGCACGCTGCACATGGCGCATAACGCCACGGGCATCGCCGACCTCGAAGCCCGCCACGAACAATGGCGCCGCCGTGGTGCCGACGTCGAGCTGCTGACCGGCGCCCAATGCCAGGAATACTGCGGCACCAACAAGATCTCTGCCGCGCTGCTCGACCGCCGCGCCGGCACCATCAACCCGATGGGCTACACCCAGGGCCTGGCCGCCGCCGTGGCCCGCCTGGGCGGCAAGCTGTTCCAGCAGTCTTCGGTCGAAGGCCTGGAGCGTGACGGCGATGCCTGGCGGGTGAAGACTGCGCGGGGTTCGGTGCGCGCCGACAAGGTGGTGATTTCCACTGGTGCCTACACCGAAGGCGACTGGAGCACCCTGCAGAAGCAGTTTTTCCGCGGTTACTACTACCAGGTGGCTTCCAAGCCTTTGCAATGCGCAGCCGCCGACAAGGTGCTGCCGCATGGCCAGGGCTCGTGGGACACCCGCACCGTGCTCAGCAGCATCCGCCGCGACGACCAGGGCCGCCTGCTGCTCGGCAGCCTGGGCCGGGTCGACAACAAGCCAGCGTGGTTCGTGCGCAGCTGGGCGGACCGGATCCAGAGCCACTACTACCCGGAACTGGGCAAGGTCGAGTGGGAAATGCACTGGACCGGTTGCATCGACTTCACCCCCGACCACCTGATGCGCCTGTTCGAGCCGGCGCCGGGGCTGGTGGCGGTGACGGGGTACAACGGGCGGGGCAATACCACGGGCACCGTGATCGGTCGGGCATTTGCCGAGTTTTTGCTGAAAGGGGAAGCGGACAGCCTGCCGATTCCGTTTTCGCCCATGAGCGGGGTGAGTGCGCCTTCATTGCGCACCGCGTTCTATGAGTCCGGCTTCTCGCTGTACCACGCGGGGCAATGCTTGAGAGTTGTGCTGTAAGCACTGGCCTCTTCGCGGGTGAACCCGCGAAGAGGCCAGTGCCGGCTTACTTGTGTAACCAGCTGAGGAAGCCGCCTTTCTTGATCAGGGCCGGCTTCTGCAGCAACAACGACTCGCGGTTCTGCCGCCGAAACCGCTGCAACTTGCTCAACGCCGTCTGCACTTCGCCACGCTGCTGCAGGCAGCTCTTCACCTGTTCCTTGTCGATGCGGTACAGCACGCAGCTGGTCAGCGTGCGGAACTCGGCCAGCGAATCGTCTTCGTCGATGATGCCCTCGATCCCCAGCACTTCACCCGGCCCCATGCGCCCGGCTTCCAGCAGTTTGTCGCCATCGCGCACCGACGCCGATACCACCCCGCTGCCAATCACCAGCAAATGATCTGAATGCTCGCCAACCCCCAGGATCACCTGGTCCGGCAGGTACTCCACTGCGGTCATGCGCTGGCTCAAGGCGTCTCGCTCTTCATCGCTCAGCGAGCGGAACACGCGGACCTCGTCCAGCACTTCGCGCTGGCGGCTGCGCGGCGGCACGGCCAGGTCGACGTTCCACATCACTCCGCTGGCTTCCAGATGCCGGTGCGCCAGGTCGAACAGCTGGTTGCGCGCGTCACCCTTGGCGCCCATATCGGCCACGAAGCCACTGGCCTCGTACTCCACTGACTCCAGCGTCGAGGCCTTCACCGTTACTTTCGGTTTTGGGGTGGCAAGAATGGCACTGACGCCTTGCAAGGCCTTTTCCAGCGCGTCGAACACCCGCTTGGGGCGCACCTTGGCCGGCACCACCACGCTGATCGTGACCCCATGCACATCGGCCGGGCGGCTGTGGTTGAGCAGCCGTGCCTTGGCCGCCACCGAGTTGGGGATTACCGCCAAACTGCCGCTGCCGGTGAGCAAGCGGGTGGCGCGCCAGTCGATGTCCAGCACCTTGCCTTCGGTGCCGTCGATAGAGATGGAATCGCCGATCTGGTAGGGCCGCGTGGTGTTCAGCACGATGCCGCTGAACACGTCGGCCAGGGTGCTCTGCAGCGCCAGGCCAATGACGATGGCCATCACCCCGGAGGTGGCCAGCAGGCCCTTCACCGGCAGCTGCATCACATAGCCTGCGGCAGCCACCACGGCGGCGAGGAAGATCAACGCCCCCAGCACATCCTGCAGCAACCGCCCGCCATGGCTGCCACGGGCTACCAGCAACAGGCCGAACACCACGGTTACCGTGCGTGCGCCAAACAGCCACCAGCCGATCGCCAGCACCGTGGCCATCAGGTTGCGCGAGACATCGTCGGGCCAGGGCGGTGGTTGCAACGGGCTCATGCCGGCGGCCACCAGCACTGAGCTGAACAGCAGGAATATCACCAGCCGCGTGCCGATGCGCCAGGCTCGGCGCTGCATGGGGATGGCTTGCCAGAGCACGAGGTCGAGCAGGATCAGGGCGGTACCGAGCAACAACGGGGATGACTGGATGAACGCCAGCATGGTGGTCTCGGGGTGAGGGGAGGGCTGTGGGTAGTAATAGAGCAGGTTTGCAGGGCAGGCAATGGCAGCCCGCGAAGAGGCCAGCAAAACCAACGCCAATCTATCGTTCCTAAAACAGAACGCTAAAGCCAAAAACCACCATCTACCGCTCCAAAGGTCCTGGTTTTAATCTTCAAACATCAACGCGAAACACCCTACTTGCTGAAATTCAAAACCATCAGGAGCTGCCACCATGACCCACTTCAAATACAACCGCCTGAACAAAGACGACGCCGCCGTACTGCTGGTCGACCACCAGGCAGGCCTGCTGTCCCTGGTCCGCGATATCGAACCCGACGCATTCAAGAACAACGTGCTGGCCCTGGCTGACCTGGCCAAGTTCTTCAACCTGCCGACCATCCTCACCACCAGCTTCGAGCAAGGCCCCAACGGCCCGCTTGTGCCAGAACTGAAAGCCCTGTTCCCGGACGCCCCGTACATCGCCCGCCCAGGCCAGATCAACGCCTGGGACAACGAAGACTTCGTCAAGGCCGTGAAGGCCACCGGCAAGAAGCAGCTGATCATCGCCGGCGTCGTGACCGAAGTGTGTGTTGCCTTCCCGGCCCTGGCGGCACTGGAGGAAGAGTTCGAAGTGTTCGTGGTGACCGATGCCTCCGGGACCTTCAACGCCATGACCCGTGACGCCGCCCATGACCGCATGAGCCGGGCCGGTGCGCAGCTGATGACCTGGTTCGGCGTGGCCTGTGAGCTGCACCGCGACTGGCGCAACGACATCGAAGGCCTGGCCGCGCTGTGCTCCAACCACATCCCGGACTACCGCAACCTGATGACTAGCTACAACGCCTTCAACGCCGGCAAGTAAGCCAACCTTTCCGGGCACCCCCAGACGGTGCCCGGCCAGGGCTGCATACCCATCCAATCCACCGCCCGTCCGCCGTTGCACAGTGGATGCGGGCAAGCTCATCCCAAGGAACGCCGATGAACACCGCACTCCAAGACAACCGCGAAGTGGTGACCGTATGCCTGCAACACAAGGTGCTCGGTAGCCCAACGGGCGCCACGGTAGCGCAACCGCCGCGCTGGAAGCAGGCGCTGCTGACCTACCTGGTGATCTGCCCGATGACCATGGTCATTCCGCAACTGCTGGCGCCGCTGTTCGCACGCTTCCCGCAGTTGGGCGGCCCGATCACCGGCAACCTGGTCGTGAACCTGTTCGTCATCCTGCCCGTGGTGTTCTACATCATGCCTTGGGTAACCCGCCGCTGCGCCAATTGGCTGCGTGGGTGAGCCGCGCCGTATCGGGCTTGACCTCGAATGGGCAGCCTTGGCGGCACAAAATTTGATCAGGGCTAACCTTCTACAACCCATCGCACAGCCATCCAGGCCCTGACCCAGCACCAACCGGCATGCTCCACAGTTGCGCCTGCCACCGCACCCAGAGACGGAGAACATCATGTCCCAGGACCGCAACGACAAGACCCGTCGCCAGTTCCTCGCCACCAGCACCGTGCTCGGTGCCGCCGGCGCGCTCTGGTCCGCATTGCCCTTCACCGGCCAAGCCGGTTCAGCTCACGCATCCAGCCAAGGAGGTTCCATGTCCGCCGACCTGATTCTGTTCAACGGCAAACTACACACCGTTGACCGTGAAAAACCTACCGCGACTGCTGTCGCCATCAAGGATGGCCGCTTCGTCGCCGTGGGCAACGATGCCGAGGCCATGGCCCACAAGGGGGCAGCCACGCAAATCATCGACCTCAAACAGCGCACGGTGATCCCAGGCCTGAACGACTCGCACCTGCACTTGATCCGCGGCGGCCTGAACTACAACCTGGAGTTGCGCTGGGAAGGCGTGCCGTCGGTGGCTGATGCCTTGCGCATGCTCAAGGACCAGGCCGCACGCACGCCTACGCCGCAGTGGGTGCGTGTGGTCGGTGGCTGGAACGAATTCCAGTTCGCCGAGAAACGCATGCCGACCCTGGAAGAGATCAACCAGGCCGCGCCCGACACCCCGGTGTTCCTGCTGCACCTGTACGACCGCGCACTGCTCAACCGCGCGGCACTCAAGGCTGTTGGCTACTCCAAGGACACGCCGAACCCGCCGGGTGGTGAAATCCAGCGGGACAAGTTCGGCAACCCGACCGGCATGCTGATCGCCCGCCCCAACGCAATGATCCTCTACGCCACGCTGGCCAAGGGGCCGAAGCTGCCACTGGAGTACCAGGTCAACTCCACCCGCCAGTTCATGCGCGAACTCAACCGCCTGGGCCTGACCAGTGCCATCGACGCCGGTGGCGGCTACCAGAACTTCCCCGACGACTACTCGGTGATCCAGGAGCTGGCCGACAACAACCAGCTGACCGTGCGCATTGCCTACAACCTGTTCACCCAGAAGCCCAAGGAAGAACTGGACGACTTCAAGAAGTGGACCGCCAGCGTCAAGCTGCACAGCGGCACCGACTTCCTGCGCCATAACGGCGCCGGTGAAATGCTGGTGTTCTCGGCCGCCGACTTCGAAGACTTCCTCGAGCCGCGCCCGGACCTGCCACAGACCATGGAGGAAGAGCTGGAGCCGGTGGTGCGCCACCTGGTCGAGCAACGCTGGCCATTCCGCTTGCACGCCACCTACAACGAATCGATCACGCGGATGCTCGACGTGTTCGAGAAGGTCAACCGCGACATCCCGTTCAACGGCCTGCCGTGGTTCTTCGACCACGCCGAAACCATCACCCCGCAGAACATCGAGCGCGTGCGCGCCTTGGGCGGTGGTATCGCCGTCCAGGACCGCATGGCCTTCCAGGGTGAATACTTCGTCGACCGCTACGGCGCCAAGGCGGCCGAGCAGACCCCGCCAATCAAGCGCATGCTCGACATGGGCGTACCGGTGGGCGCCGGTACCGACGCCACCCGTGTGTCTAGCTACAACCCGTGGACCTCGCTGTACTGGCTGGTCAGCGGCAAGACCGTTGGCGGCATGGCGCTGTACCCGGAAGGCCTGAGCCGCGATACCGCGCTGCAGCTGTTTACCCAGGGCAGTGCCTGGTTCTCCAGCGAACAGGGCAAGAAGGGCCAGATCAAAGTGGGCCAGTTGGCCGACCTGGCGGCGTTGTCGCTGGACTTCTTCAGCGTCGATGAAGAGGCGATCAAGGGCATCGAGTCGGTGCTGACGATCGTCGATGGCAAGGTGGTGTACGGCGCAGGTGAGTTCGACAAACTGGGCCCGCCGCAGGTGCCTGTGTTGCCGGAATGGTCGCCGGTGGTCAAGGTGCCGGGGCACTGGCGCGTCGGTACGCCATCGTTGGCCGCCGCCGTGCACCAGTGCAGCGGGCCATGCGGGGTGCATGCGCACAGCCATGAGAAAGCGCGGCATTCGAGCGTACCGGTGAATGACTTCCAGGGCTTCTGGGGTGCGCTGGGTTGTTCATGCTTTGCTTTCTAAGCTGAACTGATGTGAAAAAGGGGGCCAGTTTTGGCCCCCTTTTCTGTTCTTTCACTGCTGGCGCTTTCGCCGGTGCTCAAGCCATGTCGCTGATGGCAAATTCCTCAGCCAGATGATCGATCAACGCTCGCACCGACGGCAGCAACCCGCGCCGCGACGGGAAGATCGCATGCACGATCCCGCAACGCGGGTGCCACTCAGGCAGCAGCTCTACCAGCCGCCCTGCCGCCAGGTCTTCACGCACCGCCACTCGCGGCAAGTGGGCAATCCCCACGCCTGCCACCACGAAGTGGCGCAACGCGAACAGATCGTCAGTCACCATGCGCGGCTTATGCGGGATGACGATGCTGCGGCTGTTGCCCTCACCCTGAAACAGCTCCCACTGGTACTCACGCTGGGCACTGCCCCAGTGCACGCTCGGTAGCGTGCCGAGCAGCTGTGGGTCGAAACCTTTGGGCAATTGCTCCAGGTATTGCGGCTGGCCGACCAGGCACTGGGTGCTGTTGCTCAGCACCTTCATCACCATGTCGGTGTTCTCCAGCGGCGGAAAGCGCACCCGCAGGGCAATGTCGAAGCCCTCGTGCAACAGGTCGACACGGCGGTTGGTACTTTCGATGAACAACTCCACCTGCGGGTACTTGAGCATGTAGCGGGTCAGCATCGGCCCAACCCAGGAATTGAGCAGGGTAGTCGGGCAACTGATGCGCACCAGCCCGCGTGGTTCGCTGCGGTTGCGCTCGATGATCTCTGCCGCGCCCTCGGCCTCTACGCGCATGGCCAGGCAGCGGTTGTAGTAGGCCTGGCCGATCTCGGTCAGTGAGCAGTGCCGGCTGGTGCGGTGCAGCAAGCGCACGCCCAGGCGGTCTTCAAGGTCGGCGATGCGCCGGCTGAGCTTTGACTTGGGCATGTCCAGCGCCCGGCCGGCTGGGGCGAAGCCACCGTGCTCAACGACTTGGGTGAAGTAGTAGAGGGAGTTGAGGTCTTCCAATGATCGTTCTCCAAATGGAACGCTAAAGGCATTTTTCGCAGTCTACCGCCGTGAAGGTGATGATTTTAATCTGTGCCCATCAACGCGAAACACCCCGAATTGCTGAAAAATTCATAACCCTTAGGAGCACAGACCATGAGCAAATTCACCTACAACCGCCTGAACAAAGACGACGCCGCCGTGCTGCTGGTGGACCACCAGGCTGGCCTGCTGTCCCTGGTGCGCGACATCGAGCCGGACAAGTTCAAGAACAATGTGCTGGCCCTGGCTGACCTGGCCAAGTTCTTCAACCTGCCGACCATCCTCACCACCAGCTTCGAGCAAGGCCCCAACGGCCCGCTGGTGCCAGAACTGAAAGCCCTGTTCCCGGATGCCCCGTACATCGCCCGCCCAGGCCAGATCAACGCCTGGGACAACGAAGACTTCGTCAAGGCGGTGAAGGCTACCGGCAAGAAGCAGCTGATCATTGCCGGTGTGGTGACTGAGGTCTGCGTAGCCTTCCCGGCGCTGTCGGCGCTGGAAGAAGAGTTCGATGTGTTTGTGGTGACTGATGCTTCCGGTACTTTCAACGAAATGACCCGCGATGCTGCTCATGACCGCATGAGCCAGGCGGGCGCCCAGCTGATGACCTGGTTCGGCGTGGCCTGTGAGCTGCACCGCGACTGGCGCAACGATGTGGAAGGGCTGGCTGCGCTGTGCTCCAACCACATTCCGGATTATCGGAATTTGATGACCAGCTACAACGCGTTGACTGCGGGTAAGTAACCAACCCATAGCAGTGCGCGCAAAGGCCGGCTCTCTCTATAGGGGGCCGGCCTTTTTTGTTTGCTGTGCTGGCCTCTTCGCGGGTGAACCCGCTCCCACAGGTACTGCACAGTTTCAGAACCAGTGGTGATCCTGTGGGAGCGGGTTCACCCGCGAAAGGGCCGGTACAGGCGGCATCAATTCATTGGCTGTGACTCAATCCCATCCAGCAGTGCCTCAACCAGCCCTTCTGCCATTTCGAGTGAGTTTAGGTTGCTCCAGAACAGGCTTTTGCCTGTCTCATCCAGATGCTCCAGGGCTTTGTAGCCACAGTCGTAGGCACCGCGCAGGTACTGGGCGACATGTACCAGGGCGTCGTGGGCTGAGACGCCGGGGTTTACGGTGAACAATGGGGGATGGCCGGCATCGCAGCGGCTGAAAGGGCGTTGTGTGGTGTTGGGGAGGGGTGGATCGGGAACAATCTTTTTCATAGCCAAACTCCGATAGAGGTTGGCCGGCACCATCCGTTTCCACGCGAAGGGTGGCGGCTGCACGCGGGGTGGAAAGCCGGGCTATCGGAACCCCGGCAGGCCATACGGCCTCCCGCGTGCAACTGCCATGACGACAGCTGTTCCGATTACCTGCCGGGTTTCCACACCCGATCGCTGAACCGACAGCGACCCGGTCAGCCTAGAGAGCAGGCCTTCCCCGGACAATCAGACGGGCGTCGACACGGGGTGTAGGATAAATCCTCGGGATCGGCGGTGACGTAGGAAATGGTTGGTCGGGAAGTAGGATCTTGCTGAGAATCGGACGATTCCGTGATGGTTTCTTGGGTGCGCGTAATGGCGCCACAACCCTCAAGGCGTACGACAAAGGCCCTCAATCCGCATCCGAATCAAACAACCGCGCCAGCTCCACCCGCGCCTCCTTGGCCGTCTGCATCACCTTGGCCCGGTCATCGCGCACATGCCCCTGGGCCACCAGCACTTCTTCGTCATGTTGGGTAAACCGCGCAATACGGTCCGCCGCCTGTTCATCGCTCAAGCCCAACCCCACCAGCGCCCGGCGGGTCATTTCCAGGCTGGAGTAGAACGTCTCGCGAATCGGCTCGGCGCCTGCATCCACCAACTTGTGCACATGCTGGCGGTTACGTGCCCGGGCGAGCACTTTAAGGTGTGGGTACAGGCGTTTCACCCGTTCGGCGGTATGAATGGCAGCTTCAGGGTCATCGATGGTGATGATGAAGTACTCCGCTTCACCCACCTTGGCGGCGTGCAGCACCTCGGGGCGCAGGGGGTCGCCGTAGAACACCGGCACCTGTTCGAACATGCGGGTCATCTCGATGGTGTCCACCGAGGTTTCCAGGGCAATGAACGGGATCTTCTGCGCACGCAGGATGCGCGCGACGATCTGGCCCATGCGGCCCATGCCGACGATCACCACCCGCGGCGTATCCGTCTGGATCTGCTTGTACTGCTCGGGCACTTCACGCGCCGGTTGCGGGCGTTTGAGGGCGCGGGCGCAGCCCAGCATCAGCAGCGGGGTAATGGCCATCGACAGGGTGATGGTCATCAGCAGCAGGTCGTAGGTCTGGGTGTCGAACAGGCCCTGGTCCTTGCCCAGCTTGAACACCACGAAGGCGAACTCGCCACCCGCCGCCAGCACCATGCCCAGGCGCAGGGCGCTGGCGCTGTTCAGGCCACCAACCATTCGGCCGACGCCTATCAGCAGCACCAGCTTTACCGCCACTAGCAGCAGGGTCAGGCCCAGCACCACCAGCGGCATGTCCAGCAGCAGGCGAAGGTTGGCGCCCATGCCCACGCTGATGAAGAACAGCCCCAGCAGCAGGCCCTTGAACGGCTCGATCTGCGATTCCAGCTCGTGGCGATATTCCGAATCGGCCAGCAGCAGGCCGGCGAGGAAGGCGCCAAGGGCCATGGAAATGCCGGCTTCTTCCATCAGCCAGGCCGTGCCGATCACCACCAGCAGCGCGGTGGCGGTGGACACCTCCGGCAGGCCGGTGCGGGCTACGGTGCGGAACACCGGGCGCAGCAGGTAGCGGCCGCCGATGATCACCACGGCGATGCTGGCGAACACCTTGAGGCCGTGTTGCAGGCTGTCGCCGTGACTGGTGTCCGGGCCGCTGGCGGCCAGCAGCGGCACCAGGGCGATAAGCGGTATGGCGGCGATGTCCTGGAACAACAGGATGGCGAATGCCAGGCGGCCGTGCGGGGCGTTGAGTTGCTTGCTCTCGGCCAGGCTCTGCAGGCCAAGGGCGGTGGACGATAGCGCCAGGCCCAGGCCGAGCACGATAGCGGCCGGCAGTGTCTGGCTGAAGCCGAACAGGGCGATGGCACCGATCAGCGCGCCGGTCAGCAGCACCTGGGCAGTACCGACACCGAACACCGACTTGCGCATCAGCCACAAGCGCTTGGGCGACAGTTCCAGGCCGATGATGAACAGCAGCAGCACCACCCCCAGCTCGGAAATGTGCGCCACGCTTTCGGTGTCGCGGATCAAACCCAGCGCTTGCGGGCCGATGACCACGCCGGCCAGCAGGTAACCGAGCACGGCACCCAGTTGCAGGCGCTTGGCCAGCGGGACAGCGAGGACGGCGGCAAGCAGGAAAATCACCGCGGTTTGCAGAAGGCTGCCTTCGTGTGGCATTGGCTCGTACTCCATGAGCTGCCGGGGCAGCGTTTGAACAGTTTGGCCGACGATTCTGGGGCTTGGAGTGGGGGCAGA
>NZ_BCBI01000032.1:0-69452 GCF_001320565.1 Pseudomonas sp. NBRC 111132 | reverse complement strand
GACCTGGACATCTTTAGGTGCATCGATACCGATCCTCACCTGCATCCCTTTGACGCCCAGAATGGTGACTTTGATGTCATCGTTGATGACGATGCTTTCGCCAACCTTACGGGTGAGTATCAGCATGTAGTTCTCCTTGGTGATGTAAAAGTCCGCAGGGCTAGTTGCCGCAACGGCGGGAGCTTGTCCCTCTTCCTTCTCATTAAAGACGCTTTCGGCGGATAGTAATTCCCCGACAGACAAATTCTGTTGCGTGTCTTCAGTTGCAGGTGCCGATGCAAACCGTCAACGGTTTGTCGGCCAAGGTGCTCGATGGCAAGAATAGGGGGCTTGGCGGCTAATGGGAAATTTCTTCGCATCATGGGCTGAATAGACACTCTTAATCGCCGTCCTGTTCCTCGAGTACCTGAAGAAACAGCAGCAAGGCCACTTCCTCGGGGTCCAGGCCTTTGCGCACGCGGCTCTTGGGCAATTGGGCCAGACGTCCCTGGGCATAGTGCTCCAGCACTGCCGGATGGATGTAGCAGCGTCTGCACACTGCCGGCGTATTGCCCAGGCGCGTGGCGACCTGGCGGACTATCGCGGCGACCTGGCGTTTGGCTTCACTCTCCGGTTCCCAGGCCAGGGGTTTGAGCAGGTCCAACGCCAGGCTGCTGCCGGCCCAGGTGCGGTAGTCCTTGGCGGTGAAGTCTGCGCCGGTCAACTGCTGCAGGAATTGGTTGACCTCGCTGGAGCCTACGCTGTGGCGCTGGCCGTCTTGGTCCAGGTATTGAAACAGTGTCTGGCCAGGCAGCTCCATGCAGCGTTTGAGCAGGCTGGCCAGGCGTCGGTCGTTGAGGGTGACGTTGTGTTCGACGCCACGCTTGCCGCGAAATTGAAAGCGAATGGTGCTGCCTTTGACCTGCACATGGCGGTTGCGCAGGGTCGTCAGGCCATAAGACTGGTTGTCGCGCAGGTAACGCTGGTTACCAATGCGGATCAGGGTGTGGTCCAGCAGGCTCACCACCAATGCCATGACCTTTTCCCGGTCCAGCCCTGGCCGCGCCAGGTGGGCTTCCAGTTGCGCGCGCAGCTTTGGTAGTGCCTGGGCAAAGGCCAGCATGCGCCCATACTTGTGTTGGTCACGCAGTTCGCGCCACTGCGCGTGATAGCGGTACTGCTTGCGGCCACGGGCATCGCGACCGGTGGCCTGCAGGTGGCCCTGCGGGTCGGCGCAGATCCATACATCGGTGTAGGCCGGGGGAATCACCAGCGCGGCGATGCGCGCCAAGGTGTCGCTGTCGCGCACCCGCTGGCCGTCGGCATCCAGGTAGATGAAACGGTCGCGCCAGCGTCGCCGGGTCATGCCTGGCTGGCTGTCGTCAACGTAGTGCAGGGTGCGTGGCAGGGGGCAGTCGAGCATCAGGGGCTGGCCTCGATCAAGTCACTGATCAGTGGACAACAGCCGTGCGAAGGATGCTCAGCCCAAAAGGGCCACCGACTTGATCTGGGCGAACAGTACCTGGCCTGTGTGCAAGCCGAGCTGGTCTGCCGAGAAGCGGGTGATACGTGCAAGCAAGGCATTGCCACCGGCATCCAGGCTGACCAGTACATGCGCCGGGTTGGCCGCCGGGCGGCTCTCGCGCACACATACTGGCAGGCGGTTGAGGATGCTCGATGTGCTGTCGGCCGCCAGCGCCAGGCTGACGTCCCGGGCCTGTACCTTGACCCGCAGCGTGCTGCCCATCACCTGCGCCGGGTGAGCAATGCGCAGCAGCGGCCCGCTGCTGCCGGGCAGGCGCAAGTCGAGCAGGTCGTAGTGCGGGTCATGCCCCACGACCATGCCTTCGAACACCACGCCGGCATCCTCGCCCTGGGCCAGCGAGAGGTCGAGGCGCGCCAGGGTTTGGCCAATCGGGCCGCTGGCGACTGCCTGGCCTTGCTCCAGCAACACCAGGTGGTCGGCCAGTCGCGCTACTTCATCCTGGGCATGGCTGACATACACCAGGGGGATGTCCAGTTCGTCGTGCAGGCGCTCCAGGTACGGCAGGATCTCGCGCTTGCGCGGCCCGTCGAGGGCCGCCAGCGGCTCGTCCATCAACAGCAGCCTTGGGCTGCTGAGCAGGGCGCGAGCAATACCCACGCGCTGCGCCTCGCCGCCCGACAGGGTTGCCGGGCGGCGTTCCAACAAGTGCCCGATACCTAGCAGCTGGCACGCCTGGTCGAGGCTGACCTTACGCTCAGCGGCGGCTACCCGGCGCCAGCCGAACTCCAGGTTGCCGCGCACCGACAGGTGCGCAAACAGGCTGGCCTCCTGGAACACATAGCCCACCGGGCGCAAGTGGGGGGGCTGGAAGTAGCCACGGGTGCTGTCTTCCCAGACCTCGCCGTTGACTTCGATGTACGCGCTAGCAGCGCGTTCCAACCCCGCCAGACAGCGCAGGCAGCTGGTCTTGCCAGAGCCGGAGTGGCCAAACAGCGCGCTGATACCGCGCCCAGGCAGGTGCAGGTCGACGTCCAGGGTAAAGTCGTCGCGCGCCAGTTTCAGGCGCGCCACAATCGATGCGGTCATTTCAGCTCCAGCCAGCTTTGCCGCGGCGTCCGGCGTACAGCAGGAGCAGCACCAGGAAAGAGAACACCAGCATGGCACCGGCCAGCCAGTGGGCTTGCGAATACTCCATGGCTTCGACGTGATCGAAGATTTGCACCGAGACCACGCGGGTCTTGTCGGGGATGTTGCCACCGATCATCAGCACCACGCCAAACTCGCCCACGGTATGGGCGAAGCCGAGGATGCTGGCAGTGACGAAGCCGGGGCGGGCCAGCGGCAGTACCACATGAACGAAGGTGTCCCATGGGCTGGCGCGCAGTGTGGCGGCGACTTCCAGCGGCCGCTGGCCGATCGCGCCAAAGGCATTTTGCAGCGGCTGCACCACGAACGGCATGGAATACACCGTCGAGCCGATCACCAGGCCCGTGAAGCTGAACACCACGGTACCCAGGCCCAGCGCCTGGGTAGCCTGGCCGAGCCAGCCGTGTGGGCCGAGGGCGATCAGCAGGTAGAAACCGATCACCGTTGGTGGCAGCACCAGGGGCAATGCCACCACCGCCCCCACCGGCCCGCGCAGCCATGAGCGCGTGCGCGCCAGCCACCAGGCGATGGGTGTGCCGATAACCAGCAGGATCAGGGTGGTCAGGCTGGCCAGTTTCACGGTCAGCCAGATGGCACCTAGGTCACTGGCATCCAGTGGCATCAGAGTTCATAACCGTAGGACTTGATCACCGCTGCGGCTTTCGGGCCTTTGAGATATTCGACCAGTGCTTTGGCGGCCGCATTGTCCTTGCCTTTGTTGAGGATGACGGCGTCCTGGCGGATCGGGTCGTGCAGGTTGGACGGCACGATCCAGGCCGAGCCATTGGTCACCTTGCCGTCCTTGTAGATCTGCGACAGGGCGACGAAGCCCAGCTCGGCGTTGCCGGTGGAAACAAACTGGAAGGCCTGGGTGATGTTCTGGCCTTCGACAATCTTGCCTTTGGTGGCTTCGGTGAGCTTCAGCTTGTCCAGTACCTGAGTGGCGGCCAGGCCGTAAGGTGCCGCTTTCGGGTTGGCGATGGACAGGTGTTTGTATGCGTTCTTTTTCAACACTTCACCCTTGGCATCCACGTAGCCTTCCTTCGCAGACCACAGGGCCAAGGTGCCGATGGCGTAGGTAAAGCGCGAGCCGGGGACGATTTCCTTCTCTTCTTCAAGCTTCTTCGGGGTGCTGTCGTCGGCGGCGAGGAACACTTCGAAGGGTGCGCCGTTCTTGATCTGGGCGTAGAACTGCCCGGTGGCACCGTAGGCAGCGACCAGTTTGTGTCCGGTGTCTTTCTCGAAGTCTTTGGCGATGGCCTGGATGGGGGCTGTGAAGTTGGCTGCGACCGCGACCTGGACTTCGTCGGCCCAGGCAGTGTTGAAGGCGAACAGGCTGGCCAGGGCAGTGAAGGCCAGGTGGGACGGGCGGATACGCATGAAGACAGCTCCTTGGGGTTATCGTTATGTCCTGAACTATATAGCGATAAGCCATTTGCCGGGAAGAGGCCAGACCTGCCTTTCAAAAAGCCTGGTGCCCAACCACGGCCAGTGCCTTTTCGGCAATTTCCTGGGTCAGCTCACCTGCCGGCATGTGCCGTCCCAGCCGCAACGCCTGCCCCGACCACAGATTGCTGAAGTCACTATTGCCCAGCGGATCGGTGATCGCCCGCAAAGGCATCAATGCCCCACCCGCCAGCGGGAAGCGTGGCGCCAGCGCGCTCATCGGCCCCAGCTCGCGCATGATGCGGTTGTTGATACCCCGCGCGGGGCGGCCGGTGAACAGGTTGGTCAGCGCCGTGTCGCTGGCAGACGCGCTGTCCAGCGCCCGGCGATGCGCTGGCGAAACCTTGGCCTCGGGGCAAAACAGGTAAGCCGTGCCGATCTGCACTGCCGAGGCACCCAGGGCCAGCGCCGCCACCAGCCCACGGTGGTCGCCGATGCCACCCGCGGCAATCACCGGGACGCCGACCGCATCGGCAATCTGGGGTACCAGGGCGAACGTACCGATCTGGCTGGTGATGTCGTCACTCAGGAACATGCCGCGATGGCCACCGGCTTCATACCCCATGGCGATGATCGCGTCGCAACCGTTGTGTTCCAGCCAGATGGCCTCTTCCACCGTAGTGGCACTGGAGAGCACCTTGGCACCGCTGGCTTTTACCCGCTGCAGCAGTTCGGCCTGGGGTAGGCCGAAGTGGAAGCTCACCACCTCCGGGCGCAAGGCTTCGACCAGCTGGCAGCTTTGCTCGTCGAAAGGCGCACGGTTGGACACCGGCGTGGGCGCCGCGAAATCGGCACCCACTTCGTTGTAATAAGGTTCAAGGGCCTGCTTCCAGCGCGCATCGTGCTCGGCATCGGGCGCTGGCGGCTGGTGGCAAAAGAAGTTCAGGTTAAGCGGGCGCCCCGGGCAGCCAGCGCGGAACGCGGCGATTTCGGCACGCACTTGCTCGCCGCTGAGCATGGCGCAGGGCAGGGCGCCCAGCCCACCTGCCAGGCCCACGGCAATGGCCATGGGTGAGCCGGTCGCCCCCGCCATGGGCGCCTGCAGAATGGGCAACTCGATGCCCAGCAGGTCGAGGATACGGCGGTCGGGCCAGTGGCTCATGCGATTCTCCTTGCGTGGGGCGAGCGGCGCGGCGGGGGCTTGTGGCGGTTTTTACAGGGCTTTGCTGACCTGGATGTCGCTGATTTTCTCGGCGTCTTCACCGTGGATCTTGCGCAGGGCCTCAAGGGCTTGTTCCTGCGAGGCATCGGGCATCAGCGCGAAGTCCCAACGACGCTGGCCGTCGAGCTTGTATTTGATGACGTACTTGATGGTCTGGGTCATGGTGGCCTTATCTGAGTTTCGACGACGAACGACGGATGATCTTGATCTTGTGGGTCAGGGTTGGCTTGCGAGTGACCGAGATCGGGCGTGTGGTCACGGTATCGATGGTGATGTTCCAGAAGCCGGTGCTGGGCACGGTGATCTTCGCCGGGAACTTCTCGAAATGGCCGCCGTGGTAAGTATGACGGCCGCCGTTCTTGAAGCTGCGGAAGTTGGCGTCGTTCATCAGGCGGATATTGCAGCGCTGAGAGCACTCGATGACGACGATGTCGTCCTCGTTGAGGTGCTCGCGCTGGTGTACGAATTTCATGTGATGCTCCGCAAGGTTTGGATCTGCAAAGGCAAAAGATACCACGATGTACCGTTACACTGCCGCGCTGTTCGCCAGGCGCAGATAATTCTGCCAAAGCAGGGAGCAAAACCGCCTGGCAGTGGTCGAAGCGAATTCTTGATGGCAGAGGTGCTGCAAATGAAGTGGATGGTGGCGGCGTTGGCGGTGACGCTCGGTGGCTGCGTGAGCGTTACCGAGCTGGAGCAATCGCGTGAAACGCTGGATGTGATCTCTGGCAAGAGCCCGCGCGCCTATGCCGATTGCGTCAAGCAGAAGCTGGCCGATACGCGTGGCCCGCTGACTGAAGAGCAGCGTGGTGACGGCCTGCGGCTGATCGTGCCGCAGAAGCTCACCTCGGGGGCAGGCCCGGCGGCGCTGGTGGATATCGACAAGCGCGGCAGCGGTAGCAGCATCAAACTGCATGAGCGGCTGAACAATTTCCCGCTGCGCCTGGGTGATGTGCGCACTGCTGCAACCCAATGCATCTCCGGAAGTTGATCTGAGGCAACGGCTGTTCCTTGCTTTACTTATATGTTTTGAGCCTAAACATATAACAAAAGAAAAGGAGCTTCGTGATGACACCGTTGAGACGCGTCGTGATCGGCAGCCTGCTGATCCTGGCCTTGCCCACGGCGCATGCCGTCGATGGCCAGAAGGTCTTCTCCCAGGGCGGGGCCAACCCCGCCGCCATGGCCTGCCTCGGTTGCCATGGCCCGGACGGCAAGGGCATTGCCGCTGCCGGCTTCCCACGCTTGGCTGGGCTTCCAGCCGGTTACCTCGGCAAACAGTTGCATGACTGGCGCAACGGCAGCCGCAAGCAGCCGGTGATGGAGCCGCTGGCCAAAGCCCTGAGCGAAGATGAAATCGAGGCAGTCAGCAGCTACCTGGCCGGCCTGCCGGCAGCCCCCACTGGCGACCTGCGCCGCCAGCAAATTGCCGATGACCCTACCACCCGCATGGCCCTGTACGGCGACTGGAGCCGGCAGATTCCCGGCTGCGTGCAATGCCATGGGCCGGGTGGCGGCGGGGTCGGTGAACACTTCCCGCCCTTGGCCGGCCAGCCCGCCAGTTACCTGATAGCGCAGCTCAATGCCTGGCGTGACGGCAGCCGCAGCAATGACCCCAACCAACTGATGGTCGGTGTGGCCAAGGCCATGACCGATGACGAGATCAAGGCTGTTGCCGAGTTCTTCGCCCGCCCCGCCAGCCAGGAGGTCACGCCATGAAGCCGTTGATTCCAGCCATGTTGCTGCTGGCCATGGGCAGTGCCCAGGCCGCGCCGATTGCCATGGAAGACCAGTCGCAGTTGAAGGTACCCGGCGTGCAGGCTGCGCCGCAGTTCGTACCCCCCGATGAAAGCGATTTGCCCGACAATGCCTTTGGCAAGATGGTGCGCGAAGGCCATGCCTTGTTCGTCGACACCCGCCGGCTGATGCCCGAGGCCGTGGGCAATGGCATGAACTGCAGCAACTGCCACCTCGACCAAGGGCGGCTGGCGCATTCCGCACCGATGTGGGGCGCGTACCCGATGTACCCGGCTTACCGCAAGAAGAACGACAAGGTGAATACCTACGCCGAGCGTATCCAGGGCTGCTTCCAGTTCAGCATGAACGGCAAGCCGCCGGCCGCCGACAGCCCGCAAATGACGGCGCTGGCGGTGTACGCCTACTGGCTGTCGACCAAGGCGCCGACCGGCGTGGAACTCGCCGGGCGCGGATACCCCGAGGTGGCGCAGCCACAGGGTGGTTATGACTTCAAGCGTGGCCAGCAGGTTTACCGTGAGCAGTGCGCCATTTGCCATGGTGACAACGGTGAAGGGCAGCAGGTTGCGGGCGAGTATGTGATGCCGCCGCTGTGGGGCAAGGACTCCTACAACTGGGGCGCCGGCATGCACCGCATCAACACGGCGGCGTCGTTCATCAAGTACAACATGCCGCTGGGCAAGCCCGGCAGCCTCAGCGACCAGCAAGCCTGGGACGTGGCGGCGTGGATCAACCGTCATGAACGGCCACAGGACCCTCGCCTGGTAGAGGGTTCCATCGAGAAAACGCGGGTGAAGTTTCATGCCAATGATGGCGTGAACCTGTATGGGCAGAAGGTTGATGGGGTGCTGGTGGGGCAGGGCACTGGAAGTTGATGGGGCACTGCCTCTTCGCGGGTGAACCCGTGAAGAGGCGGTATAGGCACCATTATTTTGCTGTCATCCGCCTGTCATGAATGACCGTAATATTCACGATCCCCCGGAACTATCTACACTGGGATATCTCTATGATGGCATCGGTCGCTATCGGGGGGCATTGTAAGGTGACTGCCGCCTGATTAGACTGCGCCGAATTCCACAGGCCTAGCCTTTTGTAAGGACGTTTATGATCAAGAAATGCTTGTTCCCGGCAGCCGGCTACGGCACTCGCTTCCTGCCTGCTACCAAAGCCATGCCCAAGGAAATGCTGCCGGTGGTCAACAAGCCACTGATCCAGTATGGCGTTGAAGAAGCATTGGATGCTGGTCTGAACGAGATCTCCATCGTGACCGGTCGCGGCAAGCGCGCCCTGGAAGACCACTTCGACATCAGCTACGAGCTGGAAAACCAGATCAAGGGCACCGACAAGGAAAAATACCTGGTTGGCATCCGTCGTCTGCTCGACGAGTGCTCGTTCTCCTACACCCGCCAGACCGAAATGAAAGGCCTGGGCCACGCTATCCTCACCGGCCGCCCGTTGATCGGTGACGAGCCGTTCGCCGTGGTGCTGGCGGATGACCTGTGCGTCAACCTTGAAGGTGACGGCGTGCTGGCGCAGATGGTTGCGCTTTACAAGAAGTACCGTTGCTCGATCGTTGCCATCCAGGAAGTCGATCCGCAGGAAACCAACAAGTACGGCGTCATCGCCGGTGAAGAGATCAAGGACGGCATCTTCCGTGTCGACTCCATGGTCGAGAAACCGAAGCCTGAAGATGCCCCTTCGAACCTGGCCATCATCGGCCGTTACATCCTGACCCCGGACATTTTCGAGAAGATTGAGCAGACCGAACCGGGCAAGGGTGGCGAGATCCAGATCACCGACGCGCTGATGAAGCAAGCGGCCGAAGGTAACGTGATCGCCTACAAGTTCAAGGGCAAGCGTTTCGACTGCGGTGGTGCCGAAGGCTACATCGAGGCGACCAACTTCTGCTTCGAGAACTTCTACAAGGCTGGCAAGGCTTACTGATAAGCCCTGTTGGTATTGGAAAGCCACCCTTCGGGGTGGCTTTTTTGTTTGTGGCGGCCAACGGCGTTATGCTGGGCGCCTGCCTAGGAGACTGAATACATGGCCTACGATTTTGATCTGTTCGTGATTGGCGCCGGGTCCGGCGGCGTGCGCGCGGCGCGCTTTGCCGCGGGCTTCGGCGCAAAAGTGGCAGTGGCTGAAAGCCGCTACCTGGGCGGTACCTGTGTCAATGTCGGCTGTGTTCCGAAAAAGCTGCTGGTGTATGGCGCGCACGTTGCCGACGAACTGGAGCAGGCCGCAGGTTTCGGCTGGACCTTGGAAGAAGGGCATTTCGACTGGGGCACCCTGATTGCCAACAAGAACCGGGAAATCGAACGCCTCAATGGCATCTACCGCAACCTGCTGGTCAACAGCGGGGTGACCCTGCTGCAGGGCCACGCACGCCTGACCGGTGCCAATGAAGTGGAAGTGGACGGTCAGCGCTACAGCGCCGAACACATCCTCATCGCTACCGGTGGCTGGCCACAGGTGCCGGATATCCCCGGCAAGGAACTGGCCATCACCTCCAATGAAGCCTTCTACCTCAAAGACCTGCCTCGCCGGGTGCTGGTGGTGGGCGGTGGCTACATCGCCGTCGAGTTCGCTGGCATCTTCCAGGGCCTGGGGGCTAACACCACGCTGCTGTACCGTGGTGACTTGTTCCTGCGCGGCTTCGATGGCTCGGTGCGCACCCACTTGAAGGAAGAGTTGGAAAAGCGCGGCCTCGACCTGCAGTTCAATGCCGACATTCAGCGTATCGACAAACTTGAAGATGGCAGCCTCAAGGCCACCCTCAAGGATGGCCGAGAGCTGGTTGCCGATTGCGTATTCTATGCCACTGGCCGGCGCCCGATGCTGGACAACCTGGGCCTGGAAAACACCGGCGTCGAACTGGATGCGCGCGGCTACATTCGGGTTGATGAGCAGTTCCAGACCACCGCGCCGTCAATCCTTGCCATTGGCGACGTCATCGGGCGTGTGCAGTTGACACCAGTGGCCCTGGCCGAAGGCATGGCCGTGGCGCGGCGCCTGTTCAAACCAGAGCAATACCGCCCGGTGGACTACCAGAACATCCCTACTGCGGTGTTCAGCCAGCCGCCTATCGGTACCGTAGGCTTGACCGAGGAGCAGGCGCTGGCGGCCGGGTACAAGGTGCAGGTGTTCGAAAGCCGCTTCCGCGCCATGAAGCTGACCCTGACCGACATTCAGGAAAAGACCCTGATGAAGCTGGTGGTCGATGCCGAGACCGACAAGGTGCTGGGGTGTCACATGGTTGGCCCTGATGCCGGTGAAATCATCCAGGGCCTGGGTATTGCGCTGAAAGCCGGTGCGACCAAGCAGCAGTTCGACGAAACCATCGGCGTGCACCCGACGGCGGCCGAAGAGTTCGTGACCATGCGTACGGTCACCCGCTGATAACGCGTAGCCTGCAGGAGCAGCACAAGGCTGCTCCTGCAGGGGTGTGCCGATCCGTGTCACGGCGCGCCGGTCCGCAATCCTTTGCTCAGCCCATTCCCTTCTATTAATTAACCCCGGTTATAGCCAAAACCAATCGCAAGCATGAGCTTTGCCAATGAGCCTTCAGCGGGATGATTAGTTAGGATTCTATCCATCAACTGATTCCAACCCCATGAAGGAGCGTCTCTCATGCCAATCATCAACAGCCAGGTCAAACCGTTCAACGCCACCGCCTACCACAAAGGCGAGTTCGTTCAGGTCAGCGAAGCCGACCTGAAAGGCAAGTGGTCTGTCGTGTTCTTCTACCCGGCCGACTTCACCTTCGTTTGCCCGACCGAGCTGGGTGACCTTGCCGACAACTACGCAGAGTTCCAGAAGCTGGGCGTGGAAATCTACGGCGTGTCCACCGACACCCACTTCACCCACAAAGCCTGGCACGACACTTCGGACACCATCGGCAAGATCGAATACCCGCTGATCGGTGACCCGACTCACGTCATCTCGCGCAACTTCGACGTGCTGATCGAAGAAGCCGGTCTGGCCGATCGCGGTACCTTCGTGATCAACCCGGAAGGCCAGATCAAAATCGTCGAACTGAACGACGGTGGTGTAGGCCGCGATGCTGCCGAACTGCTGCGTAAAGTGAAGGCTGCCCAGTACGTTGCCGCTCACCCAGGCGAAGTGTGCCCGGCCAAGTGGAAAGAAGGCGAAGCCACCCTGGCGCCGTCTCTGGACCTGGTCGGCAAGATCTAAGACTGTGAGCCAGTCGCGGGCGGTAGTCAGCCGCCAAAGCTGAAGTTGTTACCGCCCCGTCAAACGCCCGGGCGACCTCGCCTGGGCGTTTTTGTATCCGAGTTTTGAAAAAGGAATCGCCCGTATGTTGGACGCCACGCTTAAATCGCAACTGAAAACCTACCTGGAGCGGGTCACCCAGCCGATCGAGATCGTTGCCTCCCTCGACGACGGCGCGAAGTCCCGCGAATTGCATGACTTGCTGGTGGAAATTGCCGGCCTGTCGAACCTCATTACATTCAGCGCGGACGGTACCGATGCCCGTCGCCCGTCGTTCTCGCTGAACCGCCCGGGTGACAGCATCAGCCTGCGCTTCGCCGGCATCCCCATGGGCCACGAGTTCACCTCGCTGGTGCTGGCGCTGCTGCAAGTCGGCGGCCACCCATCCAAGGCCAGTGCTGAAGTGATCGAGCAGATCCAGGCCCTGGAAGGCGAATTCACCTTCGAAACCTACTTCTCGCTGTCGTGCCAGAACTGCCCGGACGTGGTCCAGGCGTTGAACCTGATGGCGGTGCTCAACCCCAACGTGCGCCATGTGGCCATCGACGGTGCGCTGTTCCAGGAAGAAGTGGAAGCGCGCAAGATCATGGCGGTGCCGAGCATCTACCTGAACGGTGAAGTGTTTGGCCAGGGCCGCATGGGCCTGGAAGAAATCCTTGGCAAGATCGACACCAGCGCCGGCGCCCGCCAGGCCGAGAAGATCAACGCCAAGGACGCCTTCGACGTGCTGGTGGTCGGCGGTGGCCCCGCTGGCGCCGCTGCTGCCATCTATGCTGCGCGTAAAGGCATCCGCACTGGCGTTGCAGCCGAGCGCTTCGGCGGCCAGGTGCTCGACACCCTGGCCATCGAGAACTTCATCTCGGTGCAGGAAACCGAAGGGCCTAAGCTGGCCACGGCGCTGGAAGAGCACGTCAAGCAGTACGATGTCGACATCATGAACCTGCAGCGCGGCGAAGCGTTGATTCCGGCCAGCGAGGGTGGCTTGCACGAAGTACGCCTGGCAGGCGGCGCCTCGCTTAAAGCCAAGACCGTGATCTTGGCCACCGGCGCCCGCTGGCGCGAAATGAACGTGCCAGGTGAGCAGGAATACCGTGGCCGTGGTGTGGCCTACTGCCCGCACTGTGATGGCCCCCTGTTCAAGGGCAAGCGCGTAGCGGTGATCGGCGGCGGCAACTCGGGCGTGGAGGCGGCCATCGACCTGGCCGGTATCGTCGCCCAGGTGACGCTGATCGAGTTCGACAGCCAACTGCGTGCCGACGCGGTTTTGCAGCGCAAGTTGCACAGTTTGCCGAACGTGAAAGTCATTACCAGCGCACTCACCACCGAGGTGCTGGGCAATGGCGAGAAAGTGACTGGCTTGCGCTACAAGGACCGCACCACCGATGAACAGCATGACGTGGCGCTGGAAGGTATCTTCGTGCAGATCGGACTGTTGCCCAACACCGACTGGCTCAAAGGCACCGTCGAGCTGTCGCCGCGTGGCGAGATCATCGTCGACGCCAAGGGCCAGACCAGTATCCCGGGTGTGTTTGCAGCGGGTGACGTGACGACCGTGCCGTACAAGCAGATCGTGATTGCGGTGGGTGAGGGGGCCAAGGCTTCGCTGGCGGCCTTCGACCACCTGATTCGCACTTCGGCGCCGGCGTAAGCCTGTACCGGCCCTTTCGCGGCTAAAGCCGCTCCCACAGGTACTGCACAGATTTTGAATGCTGTGCGGTCCCTGTGGGAGCGGCTTTAGCCGCGAAAGGGCCGGCACAAGCAAAGCAGAAACTGAGGGTGTCTATGATTAGTGCAGACACCCTCAGGAGCTTGAACATGACCCTGATCAGCCGCGAACCCTGGTGGCTAGTCCCCCCCAAGCCCGGGCAGAAAGAGCAGGACCTGCACTGGGGCTACCTGGAAATCTACGCCGACGGGCGCACCGTGTTCGTCGACCAGCGCCCCAGTGACCGGGAGCTGGCCGAGCGCAAGAGCTGCCGCAACTTCCCCGACCCCGAGCCGTGAAGGCTCAGCCTTCCAGCTCGGCCAGCCGTGCTTCCAGCGCTGCAATGCGTGCTTCGAGGGCTTCGATGCGTTCTTCCGACACACTGGCGCCACTGCTGCGTGCGCCACCTTCCTGCTGGCGTGCAGCGAGGATCGCCTCGATTTCCGCCGGGTCGCCCAAGGCGTGGGTGTAGCGGTCCTCACGCTGGCCGGCCTGACGCGGCAGGTGCAAGGCCAGGTCCCGCGAGATCAGGCGCTCCAGCTGATGCTGAATCTGCTCGGTGTCGTCGAAGTCGTGCAGGCGGTTGCTGCGGGTCAGCAGTTCGTTGAGCGTTTGCGGGCCGCGCAGGAACATCAGGCCCATCAGTACCAGCTGTGCGGGCACCAGCTCCAGTGCCTTGTCTACCCGCTGTTCCCAGCGGTCGGCACGGCTGCCCATCTGCAAGCGGGTCAGGTCCTGCCCTTCAAGCGCACGCAGGGCTTGGCCAACCTGGCCTTGGGTGAGGTTCATCACAGGTTCGCGGCTGGTCTTCTGGTTGCAGGCCAGGACCAGGGCATTGAGGGTCAGCGGGTAGCTTTCCGGGCTGGTGGCCTGCTTTTCGATCAGCGAGCCGAGAACGCGGATCTCGATGCTGTTGAAGCGGCCTTCACCTGCGGTTTCGTGTTCTGACATGGCCCTGTCTCGTTGCTGAGGAAAGGCCACTAGGGTAGGTAATGCCAACGTGTAAGGCAATTGGGGCCGCACAGCGGCCCCGGCAATCTCAAGGGTTGCGCCGCTCTTCGGCCAGGCAGGCCGCCGCAGTGAACAGCACATCGGTCGAAGAATTCAGCGCCGTTTCGGCCGAATCCTGCAGCACGCCGATAATGAAGCCTACCGCCACCACCTGCATGGCAATTTCGCTGGGGATTCCAAACAGGCTGCATGCCAGTGGAATCAGTAGCAGCGAGCCCCCAGCCACGCCCGAGGCACCGCAGGCGCACACCGCCGCCACCACGCTGAGCAGCACGGCAGTTGGCAGGTCCACCGGGATGCCCAAGGTATGCACGGCGGCCAGGGTCAGTACGGTAATGGTGATCGCCGCACCGGCCATGTTGATGGTCGCGCCCAGCGGGATCGACACCGAATAGGTGTCTTCATGCAGGCCAAGGCGTTCCGACAATGCCAGGTTGACCGGAATGTTGGCGGCCGAGCTGCGGGTGAAGAATGCGGTAATGCCGCTTTCGCGCAGGCACAGCAGCGTCAGTGGGTAAGGGTTGCGGCGGATCTTCCAGAACACGATGAGTGGGTTCATCACCAGCGCCACGAACAGCATGCAGCCGATCAGTACCGCCAGCAGGTGCAGGTAGCCGAGCAGCGCGTTCAGGCCTGACTGGGCCAGGGTGGAGCTGACCAGCCCAAAGATGCCCAGCGGGGCGAAACGGATGACCATGCGCACGATCAAGGTCACGCCATTGGACAGGTCGTCTACTACGGTACGGGTGGTTTCGCCGGCATGACGCAGGGCCACGCCCAGGCCGATGGCCCAGGTGAGTATGCCGATGAAGTTGGCGTTGAGCAGGGCATTGACCGGGTTGTCGACCGCGCTCAGCACCAGGTTCTGCATCACCTCGGTAATGCCGCCTGGTGCGCTCAGCGTGGCCTCGCCCGTGCTCAGCACCAGGTGCGACGGGAACAGCATGCTGGCGACCACGGCCACCACCGCTGCGGCAAAGGTGCCCAGCAGGTACAACCAGAGGATCGGGCGAATGTGGGTTTCCTGGCCGTGACGATGGTTGGCGATCGAAGCCATGACCAGGATGAACACCAGCACGGGCGCAACCGCTTTCAGGGCGCTGACGAATACCTTGCCGAGGAAAGCCAGGTCGCGGGCGATGGCAGGTGCCAGCAGGGCAAGGGCGATGCCGGCGAGCAAACCGATGACGATCTGCGTGACCAGGCTGGTGCGGTTGAGGAAACGGAGGAGGGGGGTCATGTGCAGCGGTATCTCGGAATCTGGAAAGGGCGGACTTTACCATAGCGGCTTGTAGGGCTGCTCCGAGCGCCTCACCAATGAAACAACTCCCGCCGCGCCCCCTCGGTAATCGCCACGATCCCTGGGTGCTTGACCTTGCGCTCCACCGAAATGGCATAGAACGACTCGTGTACGGCTTCGGTCTGGCCGATCAACTGCACGCCATACTGGCGGCACACCTCCTCGGCGATAACGCTGGGGGCAACGAAAATGCCGCTACCCGACTGCCCGAACGCCTGCATCAAGGCACTGTCATCGAACTCCCCCACGATCCGAGGCTGCACCTGCTGTTCGCCCAGCCACCGCAGCAGGCGGCTGCGCACCACGGTTTCCTGGCCTGGAACAAGCAGCGGCGCATCCTGCAAGCAGGCCGGAAAAGGGCCGTCCAGCCGTTGCGCCAGTGCAGGGGTGGCGAAAAAGCTCAGCCCGCATTCGCCGAGCTTCTGGCTGTAACCTTTGATGTCCAGGTGGCTGGGCATGGGGCTGTCGGAAATCACAAGGTCCAGGCGCTGGATGGCCAGGTCTGCCAGCAGCCGTTCAAGTTTGTCTTCGCGGCAGTTGATGCGCAGCACCTCGTCCAGTTCCATGGTAGGTGCCAGCAAGCGGTAGACGATGGATTTGGGGACCACGTCGGCTACCCCAACGCGGAACAGGATCTGCTCTTGGGGGCCGGCCCGCAGCAGGGCTTCCAGCTCGCCGCCGATCTGGAACATCTGCTCGGCGTACACCAGCGCCTGGCGGCCGGTTTCGGTCAGCTCAAGCTGGCGTCCGGCGCGCTGGAACAGTTCCAGGCCGTAGGTTTGCTCGAACAGGGTGATCTGCCCGCTGATGGTTTGCGGTGTGAGGTTCAGCTGTTGGCTGGCACGGGTGATGCTGCCAGTCTTGGCCACGGCCCAGAAGTAATGCAGCTGGCGATAGTTGAGCACCGTTGGTCGTCCCGATTCGTAAAAACCGAAGTATACGTCATGAAAATACGAATTTTACTGAACTATCGGCGTCTCTAGAATGCACGGCATCAGGCGCCATGCGCCGCCGGAATTTTCAAGCGAGGACACCATGCTGCAACTCAAATCCATCGGCACCCCGTTGGTGCTGGCCTTGGCCCTGTTCACCCTGGCAGGTTGCGACCAGGCCGAGAAATCTGCCCAGCAGATGCTCGACCAGGCCGCGCAGTCGGCCAAGCAGGCCATCGACGATACCAACAAGGCTGCCCAGCAGGCGTTGAGCGATGCCATCGGCAGCGAAGGGCAGAAGCCCAAGGATGCCGAGAAAAAAGAACAAACCCAGGACATTTGACCCCAACCGCCGCTGCAGGATCTGAACAATGGAATATTTGCTGGAACTCGCCGCTAGCCCTACCGCCTGGGTTGCCCTGGCTACGCTGGTGGCCATGGAAGTTGTACTGGGTATCGACAACCTGATCTTCATCTCGATCCTGACCAACAAGCTGCCGGTGGAGTACCGCTCCAAGGCACGGCGTATCGGCATCAGCATGGCCTTGGTCATGCGCCTGGCCTTGCTCAGCACGGTGGCCTGGATCGTCCAGTTGACCGACCCGGTGTTCGAAGTGTTCGGCAACGCCTTCTCGTGGAAGGATGTGATCCTGATTGCCGGTGGCCTGTTCCTGCTGTGGAAGGCGACCAAGGAGATTCACGAAAGCGTCGACCCGCACGGTGCCAAGGAAGAAGCCAAGGTTGGCTCGACCGTTACCCTGGGCTTTGCTGCGGCAATCTTCCAGATCCTGCTGCTGGACATCGTCTTCTCGGTCGACAGCATCATCACCGCTGTGGGTATGACCGAGCACCTGCCGATCATGATCATTGCCGTGATCACTGCGGTGATCGTAATGATGGTGGCCGCCGACCCGCTGGCCAACTTCATCAACGACAACCCGACCGTCGTGATGCTGGCCCTGGGCTTCCTGATCATGATCGGTATGACGCTGATCGCCGAAGGGTTTGGCGCTCATGTACCGAAGGGTTATGTGTATGCCGCCATGGCGTTCTCGACGGCTATCGAGATCCTCAACATCCTGGCGCGTCGGGCACGTTTGAAGCGTGAGGCAGCTGAAGGTTGATATAAAAGCGGGGCGCATTGCGCCCCATTCGGCGGCAAGCCCGCGAATGGGCTTTAGTAAATTTTGAGGTCAGTGCACCCCGGCATGCCGCCGCGCCCGCCTTACTGGCTGTGGCTTGGCCAGGGGCTGCGGTGGCAGGTGGTGATGTTGTGCATGACGCCGCACAATGCGCAGTACACCCCACAGCATGGCGGCTGCAACGCTTAGCCACATGCCTACCAGCATGAGAATTGCCATGGTCAGGCTCATCTGTGCCTCCATCTCTACGGCAAGCCTTCGATTGGCCAGCGCTTGCCTTCCAGACACTGCTTTAGTCTAGCCCTTCGCCTGTGACGTTCCATCGAACAAAGGTCTATCTCTGGGGCCGATTCGCTCTAAGCCGTTGTCGGACTATACCCGCGCCGCTGTCGGACCTATGATCGGTGGCCAGAGCCGGGCGCTGCCTGCCTGGCGTTGGAACAAGCGAGTGTCCATGGAGCAACATTCCGTCAAAACCGCCTACCGACGGCTGCTGGCCGCCTGTCTGATGGCTGCCACCCTGGCCGGTTGTGCCAGCGCACCGCCTGCCAACCTCAAGGGCTTGCCTCAGCGAGTGGAGATCAGCAGCGTGCCGTTCTACCGTGGCAACGCCAACCACAGCGGGGCTATGGCACTGGCGGCCGTGCTGTCGCAACAGGGGGCTCCGATCACACCGGGGCTTCTGGACAAACCGTTGAACCTGCCCCAGGGCGCCGAAGCGCTGGATACCGGTATCCCCCGCGTGGCGCGGGACTACGGCATGGTGGTGTACCCGCTGGACAAACAACTGGACGCGCTGTTGACCCAAGTGGCGGCGGGCAACCCAGTGCTGCTGCGTTACGAGGAAGGTTCGGCCTGGTGGGGTGAGCCGCGTTATGCGGTGCTGATCGGTTATGACCGTTACAAGCAGCGGGTGTTGTTGCGCTCGGGCATGCACCGGCGGCAGGTGATGGCATTCGATGAGTTTGCCTCGGCGTGGGCGAAGCAGGGGAGCTGGGCGGTGCTGGTGCAGCCACCGCGACAATTGCCGGCCCAGGTGGATCGCCAGCGCTGGTTGATGGCTGCCGATGAGCTGGCCAAGGCGGGGCAGGAAGTTGCAGCGAAACAGGCGGTGAATAGCCTGAACAAATGAAATGGCCTGAACCGGCCCTATCGCCGACAAGCCTGCCCCCACAGAAATTGCACATTCGAAAATGGTGCGGTTCCTGTGGGGGCAGGCTTGCCGGCGATAGGGTCAGGCCTGTTTACATCAGAAGCCCAGACGATCGCGCAGGCTGTAGTACCAGGCACCGATGGCGCTGAACGGCACGCGCAGCATCTGGCCACCCGGGAATGGGTAGTGCGGCAGGCCGGCGAAGGCGTCGAAACGCTCCGCCTGGCCGCGCAGGGCTTCGGCCAGTACCTTGCCCGCCAGGTGGGTGTAGGTCACGCCGTGGCCCGAGCAACCCTGCGAGTAATAGATGTTGTCGCCGATACGGCCAACCTGTGGCAGGCGCGACAGGGTCAGCAGGAAGTTGCCGGTCCAGGCGTAATCGATCTTCACGTTCTTCAGCTGCGGGAAGGCCTTGAGCATCTTCGGACGGATGATCGCCTCGATGTTGGCCGGGTCACGCGCGCCGTACACCACGCCACCGCCGAAGATCAGGCGCTTGTCGCTGGTCAGGCGGTAGTAGTCGAGCAGGTAGTTGCAGTCCTCGACGCAGTAGTCCTGCGGCAGCAGGGTGCGTGCCAGTTCTTCGCCCAGCGGCTCGGTGGTGATCACCTGGGTGCCGCATGGCATGGACTTGGCGGCCAGCTCTGGCACCAGGTTGCCCAGGTAGGCGTTGCCGGCAACGATGATGAACTTGGCGCGGACTTTGCCCTGCGGGGTGTGAACGACCGGGTTGGCACCACGTTCGATGCGTACCGCCGGGGTTTGTTCATAGATGATGCCACCCAGCGACTCGACTGCAGCCGCTTCGCCCAAGGCCAGGTTCAATGGGTGGATGTGGCCGCCGCTCATGTCGAGCATGCCGCCGACGTAACTGTCACAGGCAACCACTTCGCGGATGCGCTTCTGGTCCATCAGCTCCAGCTGATTGTGGCCAAAACGTTCCCACAGGCGCTTTTGCGACTCCAGGTGGCCCATCTGCTTGCTGGTGATGGCGGCGAACACGCCACCGTCTTTCAGGTCGCACTGGATGTTGTATTTGGCCACGCGCTCACGAATGATGCGGCCGCCTTCGAAGGCCATATGGCCCAGCAGTTGCGCCTGCTTGGGGCCAACGGTGCGTTCGATGACGTCGATGTCGCGGCTATAGCTGTTGACGATCTGGCCGCCGTTGCGGCCCGACGCTCCGAAGCCGACCTTGGCCGCTTCGACGATGCTCACCTTGAAGCCGTTCTCGAGCAGGAACAGGGCGCTGGACAGGCCGGTGTAGCCGGCGCCGATGATGCATACATCGGTTTCCACCTCACCCTGCAGCGCCGGACGTGGCGGCACCGGGTTGGCCGAGGCGGCGTAGTAGGACTGGGGGTAGGGGGTGTTAGCCATGCTGCAGGAACCTCGTGTTTTATATTTTTAACGAATGTACCGATGCTATCAATAATAATAAACACCCGCTAGTCGTCTGGTGAAAATCCTTTACGGGGCGCTTGTCGGCCGTCCTTATATAAAGAGTTTAAGATTCAGTAGCTTAGCGCGAAAAAAAGTGTTGACAGGGTTTTTGGAATGCGTAGAATGCGCACCACACGACAGGCACATAGCTCAGTTGGTTAGAGCACCACCTTGACATGGTGGGGGTCGTTGGTTCGAGTCCAATTGTGCCTACCAAATCGAAGAAGGGGTGATCCGCAAGGGTCACCCCTTTTTTCATTGGGCTCGCGACCGGCCCGAGTCGCATATAGACTCCTCGTGCACGAACCCCGAAAGTTTTTGATTTTTATCAAAAAAAAGCTTTACAGGTACGCATTCGATCACTAATATGCGCACCACACGACAGGCACATAGCTCAGTTGGTTAGAGCACCACCTTGACATGGTGGGGGTCGTTGGTTCGAGTCCAATTGTGCCTACCAAATCGAAAAAGGGCGATCAGCAATGATCGCCCTTTTTTCATTTGCGCACGAAGCAGCGTGTAACGTTTGGTCGCGGTTCGGGTATGGCCCGCCATGCTAGAATCCGCCCCTTCGAATCTGGAGGTACACGCGTGCGCAAACTGGCTGTGGTAATGGCAGTGCTCGCCCTGGCGGGCTGTGAGAACGAGGTCGAAGGCGTGCACAAGCAGGTGGCCGAACACTTGCACAACCCCAAGACTGCCAAGTTCGGCAACGTACGGATCGACACCCAGGGCACCATTTGCGGCCAGGTCCGCGGCAAGGACGATGCCGGGCAATACGAAGCCTATCGCAGCTATGTGGCGATCAAGCGCGATGGCCAGTACGACATCATCGTCGACGACACCGGCAACAACCTGCGTATCCGCGAGCTTTGCGGCGGTGCCGACCTGCAGCGACGTGCCGAAGCGCTCGCCGACCAGCCGGCGCCCCAGGGTTGGGATGTGGAAGTGGTGCAGGGCGCCAACATGGGCGCGCTGAGCGACATGACCGCACGGCTGATCGAGAAGGGCATCCCATCTTCGGTGGAGTACCGCGACGGCAAGCCGGTGGTGCTGATGGGGCCGTTCCCGACCCGCGAAGAGGCCCAGGCGCGCCGGGACGAGGTGATGGCCAAGCTGGGTACCGATTCGGTGGTCATTCAGCACGGCGCAGCACGCTAAGCCTATGCCGAAGTGTTGGCGGCCTGGCCTGTACTAGACATTGTTCACACAAGTTTGGCTATGCTTGGGTTGGGAGATGCCAGACGGGGAGGGCCTCATGTCTACACTGGAGCGGGCCATTGCCGTGGCCGCCAGGGCGCATGAAGGGCAATACGACAAGGGTGGGGCGGCTTATATCCTCCACCCGTTACGCGTGATGATGCGGGTTGCCACGCCCGAGCAACGGATTGTCGCGGTGCTTCACGATGTGATCGAAGATACCCCGCTGACCCTGTCCGACCTGGCGCGCGAGGGCTTCGCGCTGAAAATCCTTGCCGCGTTGCTGGCGCTAAGCCGCCGCGAGGGCGAGGCCTACCAGGACTTCGTGGTGCGCCTGGGCGATGACCCGCTGGCGCGCACCGTCAAGCTGGCCGACCTGGCCGACAACAGTGACCTCTCACGCATTCCCTGCCCAAGCCCCGCTGACCTGGCGCGGCTGGCCCGCTATCGGGAAGCCAGCGCCTACTTGCAGGCGCTGGTGTGAGGCTCAGCCACAGGCCTTGAGGTTGACCGGCCCGACAAACGCGTTGCCCCGCCCCATCACGCAGGCCACTCGCTGGTTGCGTTGCTGCTCCCAGGCTTGCGGCGGGTAGGTCTTGTTCCAGGCCTCGAACAGCTGGCGGTCCTGGCTGGACAACCGCAGGTTGTACTGCTGGCTCATGTAGAAGTAGGTGCGCGCGATCATGCCGCGGATCGAAGGGCGCGGCATCACCTTCTTGGCCTTGAAGTCGACCTGGGTCAGGCAACGGCCGTACTGGCCGCGTTGTTCGGGCAGCCAGCCGAAACTGAAATTGCTGCGGTCGCCGTTGACCTCGCCGATGCTGGGCACCAGGTTGTGCAGGTCAGCTTCGGCGCGCTTGTACACGTCGTCATGCTGCGAGCACTGCTTGCGCCCGCCGGCCTGCCAGCACTGGCGCTGATGGCCGATCTGCCATGCCGGTACGATGTGCTCCCATTCGATGCGCGAGGCGCGCTGGGCATTCTTGCGCGGGGCATAGCCACAGGACGCCAGGTCGACCTTGTTGCCCTTGTATTTGCAGCCGCAATAAAACTCGGTCGATTGCGGCGCATACAGCTTCCAGGCGACCTTCTTGGCCTCCTGGAAGGTACGCGGGGCGTCGGCTTGAACAAAGGGGGCGGTCAGCAGCAGGCAGGTTGCAGCGAAAAGCGAAAGTCTCATGCGTGGTCAGTCTTCCTTCTGCACGGTCCAGAAAATCTGCACGCCGCCATCGTCCCGGTGGGCGAGGGTGACGTTGTCGTTCTCGGCGATTTCCTCGAGCAGCGTCTCCCAGTCATCCGGGCTTTCCTGTTCCAGGCGGAAGATCAGCGCCGCACGGCTGCGCTGGGCGGTGGGGCTGTTGATGATCTTCTGGATGCGTACACCCAGCTGTTCATAGCTGCTCGGGGTGGCAGAGGCGGTGCTGGACACAGGGAATTCCTTATTTTGCTGTATGTGCATACAGTATTTCACTGTAAGTAAAATCGCAACAGCTTGCCAGAGGAAATCCAGCGTTAGCCCGTCATGGCGTTCGCGCTGGCGCTGCTGGTCTGGTGTAATACCGGCAATTTCCGGAAGCTGCGCATGTATCGATTTCTTTTTCGTGTTCCCTCATCTACAAGCCTGGCCCTGCTGTTTGCAGGCGGCATGAGCGCCAATAGCGTTGCCAGGGCCCATTCGCCCGATGTCGTCGTCATGGATCCGCTGGTGGTTACCGGCGCCTACACGCCCACCAGCAGCTTTGACCTGCCGTTTTCGGTCGATACCGTTGACCTGTCCCACGGCACTGATGGCCAGCTTGGCGTCAACCTGTCGGAAGTGCTGAGCAAGGTGCCCGGCCTGGTGGTGCAGAACCGGCAGAACTATGCCCAGGACCTGCAGATTTCCTCACGGGGCTACGGTGCCCGTTCAGCGTTCGGTGTGCGCGGTATCAAGTTGCTGAGCGATGGTATTCCTGCCAGTACCCCCGACGGGCAAGGGCAGGCAGCCACGCTGAACCTGGACGTGGCCGAGCGCATCGAGGTGCTGCGTGGCCCGGCTGCGACGTTGTATGGCAGCAATGCCGGTGGCGTGATCCAGATGTTCACCCGCGACGGGCAGGGCCCGGCCCGCGTTGGCGCTGAAACCACGTTCGGCAGTGACGGCTTCAACAAGAATCACCTGTCCGCCGAGGGCGGTAACGACACCGCCGGTTTCGTGCTGGATGCCTCGCGCATGGACACCGATGGTTACCGCGACCACAGTGCCGCACGCCGCGACCAGACGTTCGCCAAGGTCAATTTCAAGCCCGACGACGACTCGCGCATGGCGCTGATCTACAGCAGCCTGGAGCAGAACGACACGCAGGACCCGCTGGGGCAGAAGTGGGATGCCTACAAGCACGACCCTCGTTCTACCGCGGTCGAGGCAGAGAAATACAACACGCGTAAAAGCATCGATCATCAACAGCTGGGCATGAACTACGAGCGCTATTTCGGTGATGCCACATTGCAGTTCAACCTGTACGCGGGGCGACGCAGTGTTGTGCAGTACCTGTCCATATCAGAAAAAGCACCTTCAAACGTGCAGCGTGGTGGCGGAGTCGTTGACTTCGACCGCGAATTCCACGGCGGCACCCTGCGCTGGATCCAGCCGGTTGTCGAGGTGCCCGGTAACCTCACGTTCACCGTCGGCGCCGATTACGACCAGAGCACGGATGACCGCCGCGGCTACCAGAACTTCAGCGGCGACCAGTTGGGCGTCAAGGGCGAACTGCGCCGCGACGAGCAGGACACGGCCACCAGCCTGGACCCCTACCTGCAGGCGCACTGGGAAATCGGCAACTGGACTAGCGAACTGGGGCTGCGCTACAGCACCATGAAAATGCGCGTCGATGACCATTACCTGGCCAACGGTGATTCGAGTGGTTCGAAGACGTACCAGCAGGCCACCCCGTCGCTGTCGGTGATGTATGCGTTCACCCCCGACCTGCGCGGCTACGCAAGCGTTGGTAAAGGTTTCGAAACCCCCACGCAGGCCGAAATGGCCTATGCGCCGGGTGAGGTCGAACGTTTCAACTTCGGGCTCAAACCTGCCACCAGCATGCAGTATGAAGTGGGTGTGAAGTATCGCCTGGGCGTACGCACGCGCTTGAATGCGGCGGTGTATGAAATTCAAACCGATGACGAAATCGTCGTTGCCAACGCTACGGCTGGCCGCACCAGTTATCGCAATGCAGGGCGCACGACAAGACGCGGTTTCGAGGCGAGCCTGCAGAGTGACCTGGGCGAGCAATGGCAGACCACGGTGGTGTACACCCGCACCGATGCGCGCTATGCCGAAGATGTCAGTTCGGCCATCGAACGTGGCAACCGGCTGCCGGGTGTGCCGCTCGACAACCTGTATGGCGAGCTGGTGTGGAAACCCGTTCCGTCGGTCAGCATGGGGGTAGAAGGGCAATACCGCAGCAAGGTGTATGTGGACGACAGCAACAACGCCAAACCGGCACCTGCGTATGCCGTATTCAACTGGCGGACGCGTTTCGAACAGCACGTCGGGCCCTGGACGTTCCATCAACTGGTGCGTTTGGACAACCTGTTCGACCGGCAGTATGTGGGGTCGGTGATCGTTGGCGACAGCAACGGGCGTTATTACGAGGCAGCGCCTGGGCGATCGTGGTATGCGGGGGCGGGGTTGGCGTATCAGTTCAGGTAGCTTTGCGGGCATCTCAGGCATCGCTCAACGGGGCGGCGTTTGCGATGCCGACCAACCCTTGAGGCAGTCGGCTCGCTGACAGCAATGGCCCCTGGCCTGTTAGATCAGGCAAAGCGCTCGAAGCGGTATGGGCTCGGGTCAATCAGTGGTGTGGCCTGGGATACCAGGTCCGCCGCCAACTGGCCGGCAGCGGGCGAGGTGCCGAAGCCATGCCCGGAAAAACCGGTGGCCAGGGTCAGGCCTGGGATGCTGGCCACCGGGCCGATTACCGGGTTGGAGTCGGGGGTGACGTCAATCGTGCCAGCCCAGGCGCTGGCGATGCGTGCCTGTTCGAATACCGGCCAGGCCGCTTTGAGGTTGCGCATGGCCTCGTCGTTGAGTGCTGGGTTGGCGTGTGGGTCTTGTACCCTTACGCGCTCAAAAGGGGTCACATCCGTGGCTTTCCAACGCCGGGCCAGGGCCAGGTCCTTGAAGAAGTATTTGCCAAAGCTGATGCGCAAAAAGTCCCGCTGCGCACGCAGCTGGGGCAGGTAACGCTTGCCCAGCAGCAGGTGGTCGAGGGTGAGGAAAGCATCCAGTGCGCCGCGCTGGGTGATGATGTAACCGCCGTCCTTGTGCTTGCGAAACGAAAAGTCCGGTGCGCCGACGGCGATATCGGTAGGCCCGTCCATTGGCTCGGTGCGCAGCACGGAACAGGTCAGCGGCAAGGTCGGCAGGTTGATGCCCAGGTTGCCGAGGAACTTGCGCGACCATAGGCCACCGGCCAGCAATACCTGGTCGCAGCGGATTTCGCCTTGCTCGGTGACCACCCCGCTGATACGGCCGGTTGCGGTGACCAGCGTACGCACCGCGCAGTTCTCCACCACCACCGCGCCTTTGGCAATGGCCGCACCGGCGATGGCGCTGGCGGCCAGCGTCGGTTCTGCGCGGGCATCGGAGGGTGTGAAGATGCCGCCTGCCCAATCCGCCCGACCACCCGGCACTTTCTGGGCGATTTCACGCGCGCTCAGCAGGCGCGAATCCAGGCCCAGCGCCTCGACACTTTTAAGCCAGCCTTCATGCATGCCCATCTGCGTGTCGTTGCGGCCGATGAACATGATGCCCGCCTGGCGATAGCCAACGTCGCTGCCTACGCGCGCTGGCATCTCGGCCCACAGCCGGTCGGCCGCCAGTGCCAGGGGGATGTCGTGGGCGTGACGGTTGGTCTTGCGCACCCAGCCCAGGTTGCGCGACGACTGCTCGCCAGCGATGCGCCCCTTTTCCAGCACCACCACCGGTATGTTGCGCTCGGCGAGCGTCAGTGCGGCAGTCAGGCCGATGATGCCGCCACCGATGATCACCACAGTCGTGGCGGCGGGGTGGCGGGTGCTGGTTTGCACGGGGGCGATCGTGGGAGACATGGCTTTACTCATTGTGGTTCGGGCAGAGGAGTGCTCAGCGGCAGCCAGCGGTTTTACTGGCCAAGGCGGATCAGGGTCACTTGCGCTTGCCCCGCACCGCGGTAGGCAGTGACTTCCAGCTCGACCTTGTACACGGTGGAGCCCAACGGCGGGCAGGTGACCGTGGTGGCCGGGTCGATGCCGCGGAACTTCTGGCCGATCACGTCCATGACCTGCGGCACATCGGCCGGGTCCTGAATGAATACCCGCGAATTGATGACGTCGGCCAGGCTGGCATCGACCGCGGCCAAGGCGGTTTCGATATTGGCGAACACCTGGTGGGTCTGTTCGATCACGTCCTCCGGGATCAGCTGGGTCTGCGGGTTGCGCCCGGCGGTGTTGGAAACGTGAATCCAGTTGTCCACCGCCACCAGGCGGGAGTAGCTGGCCATGTCTTCGAATTTGGAGCCGGTTTTCAGTTTGGTGATCTGTGTCATGGGTTTTGCCTCGTTGTCCGGTAATGGGTGAATCAGCTGAGAACGGGGGTTTCCCAAAGGTTGAGCTTCACGCCGATGCCTTGCTCCAGCGCCTTGCGGTACACCACGGTGCCCCAGGCCACATCCTCGACAGGCATGCCGCCTACCGACATCAGGATGATTTCGTCGTCATGCAGACGCCCTGGTGCGTCGCCGCTGATGATCTTGCCGATGTCTTCCACCTGCTCGGCGGCCAGCTTGCCTTCGTGAATCATGTCCATGAAACGCACGCCTACCAGCGGCACGTGGTTATGCGCAGGCTTGGGCAGTTCTTCGAACCAGGCCTCGTAAAGGCCGGTGTTGTCGACCACCTTGCGCACGTCGTCCTGCTCCATGCCGGCATCGATGCTGCACGGGGCTGGCATCGCCAGGAATGCGCCAGGCTTGACCCATTCGCGACGCACCAGGGGGTACTGGCTGGGGTCGCCCACTTCGCCCGAGCTGCAGTAGGTGACCAGGTCGGAGCCGCGTACCACCTCTTCCAGGGTTTCAACCACCTGCACGTTGACGATTTGCGGGAAGCTGGCTTTGACCCAGGCGACGAAGGCATCCAGGTTTTTCTGGCCGCGGCCCTTGATCTTGATGGTGTCGATCAGTGGGCAGACAGCCATGAACGCGGCGACCGTGGTTTTGCCCATCACCCCCGGGCCGGCCAGGCCGATGACCTTGGCGTCCTTGCGCGCCAGGTGGCGGGCACCTACGCCTGGGATGGCGCCGGTACGGTAGGCCGACAGCAGGTTGGCCGACATGTGCGCCAGTGGCGCGCCAGTGTCGGCATCGTTGAGGGTGAACATCAGGATCGAGCGGGGCAGGCCTTTCTCGCGGTTGGCGATGTTCGAGCCGTACCACTTGGCGCCGGCGGTCTGGAAGTTGCCGCCGAGGTAGGCTGGCATCGCCATCATGCGCCGGTCGGCGGTGGGCTTGGGCATATTGGGGAAGGGCGAGTGCTCGGGGAAGGTGATCATCGCACCGTGCGAGTCGCTGTTCGGGCCGGCCATGCGGTAGTCGCCCTGGTACAGCAAGCCGAACATCTCTTCCATGGTGTCGACACAGGCGGGCATGTCGGTGACGCCGGCGCGGATCATGTCCTGCTCGGACAGGTAGATGAAGTCAATTCTGGTATCGAGGGTCATAGCGGGTCTCGCAGGGCTGGCTGCCATCGGATTTATTGTTGGTATCGAGGCAGCCAGTTTCGCTAACGACTGGTAGGTCGTCTTGTGCCTGCCTGCCAGCCGAGTTGACCGTCAGTGCCAGGGCTTCAATGGCCAGCGAGCGAGAAGCTGGCGGGGGTATCGCGCAGGCTGAGAGCGGTCAGCAGGCACACCACCAAGGTGCACAGGGCCAGCAGCGCGGCCCAGGCGGTCGGGCCGTGGTCGAGCACCACGGCGGCCAACGGGGCTGCGCCGGCAGATGCAGACAGCTGGATAGCGCCCAGCAGCGCTGCGGTGGAGCCCAACGCCTTGTCTTGCGAGGCCATGACCAGCGACATCAGCGTCGATTCGGCTATGCCCAGGCCGAACAGCGCCACCACCATGCCGCCAGCCACACCCGGCAGCCCCAGGCCGGTCAGCGCACCGAGCAGGCTGATGCAGGCGCCGCCAGCCATGCATAGCACGCCCAGGCGGGTCAGGGTATTCAAGCCCAGGCGGCTGATCAGGCGGCTGGCGGCCATGGCGCCAAACAGGATCGATACCCCGGTAGCGCCGAACAGCAGGCCGAAGGCCTGGGCGCTCAGGCCGTAGTGGGCCTGGTACACCAGGGTGGCACCGCCGATGTAGGCGAACAGGAAGAAGAACACCGCGGCCACTGCCAGGGTCGGGCGCAGGAAGCGGCGGTCGGCCAGAATGGCCAGGTAGGTACGGCAGGCGTGGCCCAGGCGCAGCGGTTCGCGTTTGCCCGGGGGCAGGGTTTCCGGCAGGTTCAGCAGGCTGTTGAGCAGCACCGCCAGCCCCATGCCGGCGAGTACCAACATCACCGCGCGCCAGCCGAAATGCGCGTCGATCACGCCGCCCAGAGCCGGTGCCAGGATCGGTGCCACACCTTCGATGGTCATCAGCAGGGCGAACAGTTTGGTCGCGGCAACGCCCTGGCTCACATCACGCACCATGCTCATGATCACGACCAGGGTCAGCGCGCTGCCCAGCCCCTGGAAGAAGCGCAGCATGATCAGGGTGTCGAGGCTGGGGGCCGCGGCTGCGCCGAGTGAGCAGAGGATGAACAGCAGCAGGCCGGCCAGCAGCGGTTTGCGCCGGCCATAGGCGTCGACGATGGGGCCGAAGATCAGCTGGCCGGCGCCCATGGCCAGCAGGAAGAAGGTCAGCGTCAGCTGCACACGCGTGAAACTGGCCTGATAGTGGCTGGCGATTTCCGGCAGGCTCGACAGGTACATGTCGACGGCGGAAGGGCCGAGTGCGCCAATCAGGCCGAGGCCCAGGGCGAAGCTGAAACGTATTGGGGGAGAGGGATCTGCGTGCATGGTCTTCTCTGTCTGTTTTTTCGCCTACCGATCGGTAGGTTGGCGAATCTTATTTGCCCAATCAGAGAAGGTCAAACGCTTCTGGAGGTCAGTCACCCATCCCTGTGGGAGCGGGCATGCCCGCGAACACCGGCAAAGCCGGTGCCATACACCGAGTCGCCTTCTTCGCGGGCATGCCCGCTCCCACGGGTATTCCGAAAGCCTTTAGTGGTTGCTTTAGAACGGCACGGCCACGGTCAGCTGGCTGTACACGTTGGTGCCGTTGCCGCCGACCTGATTGCCACCGTTGCTTTCATCCTTGCGTGGCTGGTACAGGCCCACCAGCGGGCTGATGATCAGGTGGTCGTTGACTGCCCATTCCACATACAGGTCCAGCTCCCTGGCATCGAGGTTGAGGCTATCGCGGGTGCGTACGGTGTCGAAATCGAAGTACAGCGCGCCAACCGTGAGGTTTTCCAACGGCGTCGCCTTCACGCCCACATGGTGGATGCCGGTATTGCTGTTGAACGGGCCGGCGTAGTTGGCGGCGACTTCGCCCTGGAACCAGGTGCCATAACCGGAGGACAAGCCGCTGAACAGCGAGTCCCAGCCGGCTGAGTAGCGGGTGTAGCGGTAGGTGATCGACGGTGCCCAGGGCAGGTCGGCGAAGGTGTAGCCGGCCTGCAGGTACCAGGCTTGCTCGGGGCCGTCGGTCTTGTCCTGCCAAGCGTACTCAAAGGCGAAGCTGGCATTGTCGATGCCGGCGCTGCCTTCGCCGCGCAGGCTGTACACGTCCATGCCTTCGCGGGCTTTCTGGAACTCGCTGGCCCACTGGTCGGCGACGTCGATGCCGTGAATCCAGGTCAGCCCCAAAGTGCCCAGGGCGTGGGTGTAGTCCAGCGTGCCAGCGGCCAGTTCGGTTTCGGCCTGGGCGCGGTTGTCGGATTTCAGCCACAGCAGGCTGCCATGCAGGCCATCGCTGCCACCCAGGCGCAGCATGGCGGTGCGGTCGAAGGCATGGCGGGCGGCCAGATAGTAGGCACCACCCCGATCGAGGGCGCCGTCGGCCACGCCATTACCGAGGTTCGGGCCGTCGTCGTTGATCAGGAAACCACTGCCCAGGCGAATGGTCTGGCGGCCTGCGGAAAGGTCCACGCCATCCTTGCCCAATACCGGGAACAGATCGCCTGAGCGCCAACCCAGGAAGGCGTCCTCGATCTTGGTGGTGCGTTCCGAACCATCGGTATTGCCGGCCGCATCGCCGTCGCCCCAGGTGGCCGAGCTTACCCAGTTCAGGCTGCCATACAGCGTGCCGTTGCCGGCCAGGCCCTGGTCACCGCTGAGGCCATACTTGATGAAGCCTTCGCGCCAGGTCGAGCCGCCCGTGGTGCCGTCGTAGTTCTTGCGGCTATTGAACATGCCCCATACCGCCAGCATGTCGGCGTTCAGGTGGCTGTCCTCGTCGGCGTACAGCTCAACGGCCGGCGCGGCCTGGCTGGCCAGCAAGGTTGCCAGTGCCAGGCTGGACAGCGTCTGTGGTTTGACCATTTGCACATCCCTCGTTTTTCTCGGCCGCCTGCAAGGCGGCCCTTGTTGTTCGGGGGCACCCTCGGTCTGGCGAGGGGCCATCGCGGTTGGCGGCGATGGCCTATTAGGGCGTGTGCGGTAGGGCGGGGTCTTGTTCGTGGCTGCCAAGGCGTTTGCACGCCTTGGCCAAGGGGTGTGGTCAGTAGCGAATCATCACCGACTTGAGTTCGGTGAAGTCATCGATGAACGCCGAGCCGAACTCGCGGCCAACGCCGGATGCCTTGATGCCACCAAACGGCACAGCCGGGTCGAGTAGTGTGTGCATGTTCACCCACAGGGTGCCGGCCTGGATTTGCGGGATCATGCGCATGGCCTTGCCCAGGTCGTTGGTCCACAGGCTGGCACTGAGGCCGTAGGGCGAGGCGTTCATCAACTGCAGCAGCTCGTCTTCGTCGTCATACGGCAGGAAGGTCGCCACCGGGCCAAAGGTTTCCTGGTTGAGCAGGGTGTCGTTGGCCGACCTGGCGAGGATTACCGTAGGTTCGACAAAGCAACCGGGGCCGTCGCCCAGCTTGCCGCCATGGATGATTTGGCTACCTTCGGCGCGCGCAGTGGCGAACAGTTCCGCCAGCTTCTGCTGGTGTGGCTTGTTGGCCACCGGGCCGAACTGAGTGGATTCGTCCAGCGGCGAGCCGATCTTCAGTTGGCCCAGGCGCTGGGACAGCGCGTCCAGCAACGGGTCGATGCGCGAATGGTGCACGTAGAAGCGTTCGCCAGCCGCGCAGATTTGCCCCGAGTGCAGGAAGCCGGCTTCGATGATGCCGTCCACGGCCTTGTCGGTTGCCACATCGGGCAGGAAGGCCACCGCATTCTTGCCACCCAGTTCCAGTGTCGCCCGGGTCAGCTTGGCACCCATGGCAGCCTGGCCGACGGCGATGCCGGTTGGGACCGAGCCGGTGAATGAAACTTTGTCGGTACCGGCGTGCTCGATCAGTGCCTTGCCCACCAGGCCGCCACCGGTCAGCACGTTCAGCGCCCCGGCCGGCAGGCCGGCTTGTGTGGCCAGTTCGGCGATGCGCAGCAGCGTCAGTGGGGTAAATTCACTCGGCTTGAGGATGATGCTGCAGCCGGTGGTCAGGGCCGAGGCCAGCTTCCAGATGGCGATCATGGTGGCGAAGTTCCACGGCACGATGCCCACCACCACGCCGATCGGCTCGCGCAGGGTGAAGGCACTGTAGCGCTCACCGGCGAACGAGGGCAGCGACGGGGTGATGGTCTGGCCGGTGATCTTGGTGGCCCAGCCGGCGTAGTAGCGCAGGAAGTGCGCGGCCTGCTCTACTTCGAAGGCGCGGGAGATACCAATCAGTTTGCCGGACTGCACAGTTTCCAGCTGCGCCAGCTCTTCGCGGTGGGCTTCCAGCAGGTCGGCCAGCTTGAACAGCACCGCCGCGCGGGCGGCGGGGCTGGTGTGCGACCAGGTGGCAAAGCCTTGGCGCGAGGAGCTGACGGCATGGTCGACATCGGCCTGGTTGGCGTCGGCGATGTGGGCGATGGTCTGGCCGTTGGCTGGGTTGACCACGGCGATTGTCGACGACGACTGGCTGGCGAGGTGCTGGCCGTGGATGAACACGCCATGCTCGCGGGCCAGGAAGGCCGTGACGGCAGGTAGGAGGGTGATGTCGCTCATGCAAACTCCGGGGCAGGTGGCCAAAGCTTGCAGCTTAGTGAGCGGGGCAGAGCGGTTCTTGTGCCTGCGTGACAGGGGCATGACTGTGGCTGCCAAGCGATGAGTCAGCCTTGCGCGATCCCTTGTAGGAGCGGCCTTGTGTCGCGATCGGGCTGCGCAGCAGCCCCCGTTTTTTGCATCACAGCCAATATCGCCGGGGCCGCTTTGCGGCCCGATCGCGACACAAGGCCGCTCCTACAGGGGCATCGCCAGGCTCTGGAGCTGATTGCTGGCAGGCAGCAACAAGCCCGGCGGCAGCCATCGGCAAGACGGCATGCCACCTGCAGCGCACAGTAATCACTCGTTCAACGCCACAAAAACAAGCCGGGGCATAACGATGTCACTCAATAACAAGCTCACCGAGCACCTCAACCGCGGCACGGTCGGTTTCCCCACCGCACTGGCCAGCACCGTCGGGCTGATCATGGCCAGCCCGGTGATCCTCACCGCAACCATGGGCTTTGGCATCGGCGGCAGCGCCTTCGCTGTGGCCATGGTCATTGCCGCACTGATGATGCTGGCGCAATCCACCACCTTTGCCGAGGCCGCGTCGATCCTGCCGACCACGGGCTCGGTGTACGACTACATCAACTGCGGCATGGGCCGCTTCTTCGCCATCACCGGCACACTGTCGGCCTACCTGATCGTGCATGTGTTCGCCGGTACCGCCGAAACCATCCTGTCGGGGGTGATGGCGCTGGTGAACTTCGAGCACCTCAACACCCTGGCAGAGTCAGCCGGTGGTTCGTGGTTGCTGGGGGTGTGTTTCGTGGTGGCGTTCGCGGTGCTCAATGCCTTTGGCGTCAGCGCGTTCAGCCGCGCCGAAGTGGTGCTGACCTTCGGCATGTGGACCACCTTGATGGTGTTCGGCGTGCTGGGCCTGATCGCAGCACCTGCGGTGGAGCTGGACGGCCCGTTCGGCGTGTCGCTGGTGGGCACCGACCTGATGACCATCCTGTCGTTGGTCGGCATGGCCATGTTCATGTTCGTCGGCTGCGAGTTCGTCACGCCGCTGGCGCCCGAGCTGCGACGCTCGGCCTGGGTGCTGCCACGGGCCATGGCGCTGGGCCTGTTCGGCGTTGCCAGTTGCATGTTCATCTACGGTGCGGCGATGAAGCGCCAGGTGGAAAACGTGGTGCTGGATGCCGCCAGTGGCGTGCACCTGCTGGACACGCCCATGGCAATCCCGCGCTTCGCCGAGCAGGTGATGGGCGACATCGGCCCGGTGTGGCTTGGTATCGGATTCCTGTTCGCCGGTGCGGCGACCATCAACACACTGATGGCCGGCGTACCGCGCATTCTCTATGGCATGGCGGTCGACGGCGCGTTGCCCAAGGTGTTCACCTACCTGCACCCGCGCTTCAAGACGCCGCTGCTGTGCATTCTGGTGGTGGCGTTGATCCCTTGCCTGCATGCCTGGTACCTGGGTGGCAACCCGGACAACATCCTGCACCTGGTGCTGGCCGCCGTGTGCGCCTGGAGCACCGCCTACCTGCTGGTGACGCTATCGGTGGTGATTTTGCGCATCCGTCGCCCGGACCTGCCGCGTGCCTACCGCTCGCCGCTGTTCCCGCTGCCGCAGATCCTCTCGAGCAGCGGCATCCTGATCGGCATGGCGTTCATCACGCCGCCAGGCATGAACCCCGCCGATGTCTACGTGCCGTTCGCCATCATGCTCGGTGCTACGGCGGCCTACGCGTTGTTCTGGACGCTGTGCGTGCAGAAGGTCAACCCGTTCAAGCCGGCGCGGGTCGAGGATGTGCTTGAGAAAGAATTCGCCGCCGAACCTGGCCACGCCGTGGAGCACCTGCAGCATGATCAGAAGTTTGCGTGAGCACCTGCTGGCGCCTCGGGCGCCTTCAGGTTACCGCCCAGGGGCGACGCTGATGTGCTTGGCGCGCAACCTGGGGCAGCAGGACCTTGCAGTTGCGGGGGTGCTCCACGACCCGGCTCAGGGCTGGCAGGCCAAGGTGCACGAACGCGTCGAGGCCCACCTGCTGATGCACATCGTCACCTGTGAGTTCCAGCTGCAGTTGCCTGCCCCGCAACAAGGCGAGGTCAGCCTGGAGCTGCGCCATACCGGTGCGCTGCGCCGTACCGGCCTTGCCTGCGTGTACCGCAAGGGTGATCGGGCACGCTTCGCTCAGTTGCGCGACCGCTTGCTGCAGCAGACCGCGCTGGTGGCGGCGCTGATGCCGCTGGATTTCAAGCGCCTGAGCCTGGCCTGTCGCGACGGTCAATGGCTGCTGACGCTGGAGCACATGGGCGGCAGCGAAGTGGTCAACCGTATGCCGGCGTTTCGTCGCTACATCCCTATCAGCCCGCAACAGCGGGCGCACCTGATGGCCAGCCTGGCTCAGTTCAGCCGTTTGCTCCCCAGCCTCTGACGCAGCTTGGCACATGCCTTGCTGTGTCTAACGACAAATGATGACAGTTGTGCGTGCATTGATAACATGTTAACAATGTGCGCATAACAACAAATCCTGCGTCGAGGGCAGCCATGCATACTCAACAATCCAACCGTCAGGGGCTGGAACGCTGGACCACGGCCATGCAACAGATCTGTGGCCGTTTCGAGACGGAGCTTGCGTCCAATCACTCGCTGTTCATCGGCGAGGTCTCCACCTTTTCCCGCGCTGGCTTGCCGCTGGCCAACCTGCGCACCAATGCCGGCAACATCCGTCGGCTGGGCGAAAACCCCACGCTCGACGATGACCAGCATTGCTTTCTGGTCAGCCAGCGTGCGGGTCACTCCACTGTATCTCAGGGTGGCCTGCAGGTTAGCCTGGCGCCGGGTGAGCTGCTGCTGATGGATTCGGTCGGGCGTTGTGAAATCACCCCTAGCGGCCTGATCGAGCATGTCTCGCTGGCGCTGTCGCGCGAGCAGGTGCGCAAGTACGTGCAGGGCAGCGGCCCGATGTTCGGCAAGATATCGTCGAGCAACGCCTGCGGGCGCATGCTGCATGTGTTGATGGACCAGCTGTGCAAGGACGGCAACGTCAGCGGTGATGGTGCCCAGGGTGATGCGCTGCAGACCGCCTTCATCGCCTTGCTGGAGCCGGGCTTCGAGCGTAATGGCGAGGCGCCGGGCAACCTTGGAGCATTGAGCGGTGCCAACCTGCGCGGCTATGTGCAACAGGTGATCGACGAGTCGCTGTCACAGCCTGGGCTGACCCCAGCCAACCTTGCCGGGCGCCTTAACATCTCGGTACGCCACCTGTATCGGCTGTTCGAGGAGGAGGGGGATAGCGTGTGCCGCTACATTCAGCGGGCGCGCCTGATGCGCAGCGCCGATGATCTGGCCAACCCGTTCTTCAAGGGCGAGTCGATCACCTCGATCGCCTACAAGTGGGGGTTTACCGACTCGGCGCATTTCAGCCGTTCGTTCAAGAAGCAGTTCGAACGCTCGCCCAAGGACTACCGGGCTCAGGCCACCGCCAGGTAATGCTTGACGAATGAATCGCTCAACACTTCCCAAAGCACCGGGGTGCCCTTGGTCACGAACCAGGCATCACCGGGCTTGTAGCGGGTGACCTGGCCGGTGGATTCATCGGTCAGCTGGATTTCGCCGGTCACGATCACTGCCTGTTCGTCGAACGGGTAGACCATGCGGAACTTGCCGCGCGTAGTGCCGAAATAAGCACTGCTGACCGCGTCGTCAGGCGCGCCGTAGGTCATCTTGCCAAAGGCTTTCACGTCGCCTTCGAGTATTTCCGAGCCCAAATCGGCAACGCTGCCCCAGGCATCGAGTTCGGATAATTGTACGCCTTGCTTGGCGGCGGTAAGGGTCATGGCAGTTCTCCAGGGTTGAGTCGAACAGGTTCAGCGGCGGCCGTTGAAGTAGCCAGACAGCTGGTGCACGGTCTTGCCGGCGGTGAGCAGCAGCGGGCGCAGGTAGTCCTTGCCGAGGATGCGCGCATGCTTGACCGAACTGACCAGGTCATAGCGCCTGGAGCCTTCGAGCATGCCCTCGGCGAGGATCTTGCAGATGATGTGGCTGGGGGTGACGCCAAAGCCGGAGTAACCCTGCACGTAGAAGGCATTGGGCCGGTTGCCGAGGGTGCCGATTTGCGGAAACAGGTTGGCACTGGTGGCCATTGGTCCGCCCCAGGCCAGGTCGATGCGCACGTTTTTCAGGTAGGGAAAAATCTTCAGCATCAGCGCGCGGTTCCAGGCCTTCAGGTCCAGCGGAACGTGCTCGACGAAGGGGGTGGCGGCGCCGAACAGCAGGCGGTTCTCACGCGTGACCCGGTAGTAGTCGATCACCGGGCGGATATCGCTGTAGGCACCGCGTATCGGGCTGATGCGCTCGATCAGTTCATCCGGCAACGGCTCGGTCATCATCTGGAAGGCATAGGTGTTGATGGTGCGTGCGTGCAGCTCCGGCTCCAGCTTGTTGAGGAAGCTGTCGCACGCCCACAGCAGCTTGCTGGCGCGTACCGAACCGCGGCCGGTGCGGACCTTGATGCGTTCGCCGTAGGTCACTTCCAGGGCCGGGCTGTGTTCGAAGATGCGCGCGCCATGGCTGACCAGCGCCTGTGCTTCGCCCAGCAGCAGGTTCAGTGAATGCACATGGCCACCGCCCATATGCAGCAGGGCGCTGCTGTAGGCGGTGCTGCCGATGATCTGGTGCACCTCACTGCCGCCGAGAAAGCGGATTTCGTCGCGGGTGTTGATTGCCTTGAATGCCTTTTCCCACTTGCGCAGGGTTTGTTCCTGGCGGTGGTTGAAGCCCATGTAGCCATAGCCGTGGCAAAAGTCGGCGTCGATGGCGTAGCGGGCGATGCGTTCCTTGATGATGCCTGCGCCCAGCTCGCTGATCTCGAACATTTCCTTCACGCCCTGGTCACCCACGCTGCTGCGGATGTTTTCCAGGTCGTGGCCGATACCTGCCATGATCTGCCCACCGTTGCGCCCGGTACCGCCGTAGCCCAGGTAGCGGGCTTCGAGCACGACCACATTGGCCACACCCTGTTCTGCCAGCTCCAGCGCGGTGTTGATACCGGAGAAGCCACCGCCGATCACCACGACATCGGCTTCGATGTCATTTTCCAGGGTGGGGAAATTCAGGTTGTACTTCTTGGTCGCCGAGTAATACGTGGGGCTCTCGAAGGTGATCATGACGCAGCCTGCTGAATTGGAATTGTGATAGGGCCGTTTGCCGGGCGCTGGCACATGAGGCCATTGAGCGCCTGCCGATCATCAGCTGTCTTGCGCTTGCCTGCCAGCAAGTGTAACCAGCCTGCCACACGCAATCGGCGGCTGGCGCTGCTTCTTGGCAATGGGTAGAAAACATTCTATTAATGTATTAATGATTGTGCACTGGCATACTCGCCGGTTTGCTATTCCCAGCCCCACGAGCCCGCATGACCACACCAAGACCCTCCCTGACCCTGACCCTGTTGCAGGCGCGCGAAGCCACCATGGCGTTTTTCCGCCCAGCGTTGAATGCCCATGACCTGACCGAGCAGCAATGGCGGGTAATCCGTATCTTGCGCCAGCAAGGCGAGCTGGAAAGCCATCAGTTGGCTGAGCTGGCGTGCATTCTCAAACCCAGCATGAGTGGTGTGCTCAAGCGCCTGGAACGCGATGGGATCGTGGCGCGGCGCAAGTCGGCAGAAGACCAGCGCCGGGTGTTCATCAACCTGACCGACGCGGGGCAGCAGGCATTTGTGGCGATGAGTGAGGAAATGGCGCGCAACTACGACAAGATCCTCGCCCAGTTTGGCGAGGACAAGCTGCAGCAACTGATGCAGTTGCTGGATGAAATGAAGCGGATCAAACCCTGACGCACCAGCCGTCAGCGGTTGAGTGACAGCGAGTCTTCGAGCACTTTCAGCAAGGCTGTCGCGCGCCGCTCATAGGCGGCGGGGCCTGCGTACATCAGCTCTACATACAGGCTGTCGATGATGCCCAGGTAGGCATCGGCGTACAGCGCCAGGCGGCTTTGCTGCTCATCAGCCCAGTTGTTCCGAGCTTGCAGGGCCTTGCAGAACCCTTCGCGTATGCCGTCAAGGTACTTTTCGAAGCCGCAAGTGACAACCGGCTTGATGCCCGCCGGGGGCAGGAAGGCCGTGCGCAACACGAAGCGCAGCGCAGCGGAGCCGCGATAACGCTCGGCCAGGTGCAAGGCCAGCCAGTGCCCGGGCGCCAGGCCGTCGCGATCTTCCTGCGCAAAACCCTGTTCGACAAACGCCGTTTCCTGCACCAGCGCACGCTGGAACACCTCCACGAACAAAGCATCCTTGTTGGCGAAGTGTGCATACAGTGAAGCCTTGCGCATGCCGGCCAGCTGGGCGATTTCGTTCAGCGAAGAGGCATCGTAGCCATACTCGGCGAAGTGGCCGACGGCGGCATCGCACACACGCACCGCAGAAGGGGAAAGGTCTTTCAACAGCATCGCTCCGTCAGGGGCGCGGCAGGCCGCGCGCGTCATATGGGTGGGATTGTGGTGATCGCAAATGCACGGGTCAATGCTCGTGGCTGGGCAATTTCTGCACGCCATGAAAAGTGCAATGTTCCCCTCGTAACGTGCATTCCGCCGCCCAATCGCGGCTCACATACTGAACGCGTCTTCGAATCCAATAAGAAAGAGACCGTTCATGAAAAAGCCAAACCCCCTGCTGGAAGACCTGAGATCCATCCTGCCGACCATCGCCGCCAATGCCATGCGTGCAGAACAGGACCGCAGCGTGCCGGCAGAGAACATCACCCTGCTGAAAAGCATCGGCATGCACCGCGCTTTCTTGCCCAAACACTACGGCGGCATGGAAATCACCCTGCCGCAATTCGCCGAGTGCATCGCCCAGCTGGCGGGCGCCTGCGCCAGCACCGCCTGGGCCATGAGCTTGCTGTGCACCCACAGCCATCAGATGGCAATGTTCTCGCCCAAGCTGCAGCAGGAGGTGTGGGGCAGCGACCCGGATGCCACTGCCAGCAGCAGTATCGCGCCATTTGGCCGTACCGAAGAGGTCGAGGGTGGCGTGTCGTTCAGCGGCGAGATGGGCTGGAGTTCTGGTTGCGACCACGCCGAGTGGGCGATCGTAGGTTTTCGCCGCAACAATGCCGAAGGCACTCAGGATTACTGCTTCGCCATCCTACCGCGCAGCGATTATGAAATCCGTGATGACTGGTATGCCGTGGGCATGCGCGGCAGTGGCAGCAAGACCTTGATCGTGCGTGACGCCTTCGTGCCTGAGCACCGTATCCAGAAAGCCAAGGACATGATGGAGGGCAAGTCGGCGGGCTTTGGCCTGTACCCGGACAGCAAGATCTTCTTCGCCCCATACCGCCCATACTTCGCCAGCGGTTTTTCCACCGTGAGCCTCGGCGTTGCCGAGCGCATGCTGGAGGTGTTCCGCGAGAAAACCCGCAACCGCGTGCGTGCCTACACCGGTGCTGCCGTGGGCGCTGCTACCCCGGCGCTGATGCGCCTGGCCGAATCGACCCATCAGGTGGCCGCCGCCCGGGCACTGCTGGAAAAAAGCTGGGACGAAATTGCCGAGCACAGCGCCCGCCATGAATACCCCTCGCGTGGCACGCTGGCATTCTGGCGCACCAACCAGGGCTATGCAGTGAAACTGTGCATCCAGGCCGTGGACCGCCTGATGGAAGCGGCCGGTGGTGGCGCCTGGTTCGAGAGCAACGAACTGCAACGCCTGTTCCGCGATTCGCACATGACCGGCGCCCATGCCTACACCGACTACGACGTTTGCGCGCAGATCCTCGGCCGCGAGTTGATGGGCCTGGAGCCCGACCCGACCATGGTCTGAGTCGCTTTCCGTTTCAACCATCCCTCACAAGCACAACAACAATCAGGGCGGGCTGCCAGGCCTGCCCGGGAGTCTTGCATGTCCAATGAAACCTTCGACGCGCGTGCCTTCCGCCGCGCACTGGGCAACTTCGCCACCGGCGTTACCGTGGTGACCGCAGCCGGCCCCAGTGGCCGCAAGGTGGGCGTCACCGCCAACAGTTTCAACTCGGTGTCGCTGGACCCGGCGCTGATCCTGTGGAGCATCGACAAACGTTCGACCAGCCATGAAGTGTTCGAAGAGGCCTCGCATTTTGCCGTGAACGTTCTGGCTGCGGACCAGATCGACCTGTCCAACAACTTCGCCCGGCCCAAAGAGGACCGCTTTGCCGGTATCGACTACGAGACGGGCGTTGGCGGCGTGCCATTGTTCGTCGATTGCGCGGCACGCTTCGAGTGTGAAAAGTACCAGCAACTGGACGGTGGCGATCACTGGATCCTGATAGGCAGGGTGGTGGCGTTCGATGATTTCGGCCGCTCGCCGCTGCTGTACCACCAGGGCGCCTATTCCATGGTGCTGCCACATACCCGCATGACCCAGCGTGCAGAAGGGCAGGCACCCAGCAGCCACTTCCAGGGCCGCCTGCAACACAACCTGTATTACCTGATGACCCAGGCATTGCGCGCCTACCAGGCCGACTACCAGCCACGCCAGTTGTGCACCGGCCTGCGTACCAGTGAGGCGCGCATGCTGATGGTGCTGGAGAACGATGCGGGGCTGAGCCTGAACGACCTGCAACGGGAAGTGGCGATGCCGGCGCGGGAGATCGAGGAAGCGGTGGCCAACCTCAAGCGCAAAGGGTTGATTGCCGATGATGACGGACGTGTGCGGTTGTCGGTGAAGGGCGTGGACGAGACCGAGGCATTGTGGACCATTGCCCGGGAACAGCAGGACAAGGTGTTCGGGCAGTTCAGTGAAGAGCAGCTGGAGACTTTCAAGACAGTGCTCAAGGCACTTATCAACATCTGATCTCGCTGTGGATGGCACCGGAGAGGCCGGTGCCATCCACACAGATACCTCAGTAGACACTCCCCCCGGCACTGCCAACCATCGGCGTACCTTTGAACTTCCCTGCCAGCTCGCGCAGCCCGCGCATCAGCACCGTGGTATCCACACCGACGGCCACAAATGCCGCACCCAGCTCGATATAACGTCGCGCCAGTTTCTCATCCGCGCTGAGAATACCTGCAGCCTTGCCCGCCTTGCCGATGCGTACGATGGCATCCTCGATCGCTGCCTGCACCTCTGGATGCCCAGGGTTGCCCCGATGGCCCATGGCTGCGCTCAAGTCCGCAGGCCCGATGAACACGCCATCCACACCTTCCACCGCAACGATCTCGTCCAGGTTGGCCAGGCCTTCCTTGTTTTCGATCTGCACCAGCAGGCACATCTGTTCATCGGCGTGGTCCAGGTAGCCGGGGATGGTGTTCCAGCGCGATGCCCGTGCCAGTGCGCTGCCCACGCCACGAATGCCGTTGGGCGGGTAATGCATGGCCTTGACCAGTTGCTGCGCCTGTTCAGCGCTTTCCACCATCGGCACCAGCAAGGTCTGAGCGCCGATGTCCAGCACCTGCTTGATCAGCGCGGTATCACCGATTACCGGGCGGATCACCGCCTGGCTGGGGTAGGGGGCCACCGCCTGCAACTGCGCGAGCATGCCGCGCAGGTCGTTGGGGGCGTGTTCGCCGTCGATCAGCAGCCAGTCGAAACCGGCATTGGCGGCCAGCTCTGCGCAGTAGGCATCGGCCAGGCCGAGCCACAGGCCGACCTGCGGCTCGCCGCTGCACAGGCGTTGCTTGAAGTGGTTGATGGGCATGTCCATGGGCTGGTCCTCAAACGAAGCGGCAGGCGATGGCGCCGAGCATGTCGTAGTCGACGTGGAAGGTATCGCCTGGGCGTGCGGCCACCGGGCGGGTGAACGAACCACCGAGGATGATCTGGCCGGGCTGCAAGGTGACGTCGTACGGGGCCAGCTTGTTGGCCAGCCAGGCAACGCCTTTGGCCGGGTGATTGAGCACCGCGGCGCTGACACCGGACTCCTCGATCACGCCGTTGCGGTAGAGCACTGCCGGCACTTTGCGCAGGTCGATCTCGGTGGGGCGCACGGCCCGTCCGCCCATCACCACGCCGGCATTGGCGGCGTTGTCGGAAATGGTGTCGAACACCTTGCGGGTGGCCTGGGTTTGCGGGTCCACCTGCTGGATGCGCGCATCGATGATTTCCAGCGCCGGGATCACCCATTCGGTGGCTTCCAGCACATCGAAAACAGTGACGTTGGGGCCTTTCAGCGGCTTGCCGAGGATGAACGCCAACTCCACTTCAACGCGCGGCACGATGAAGCGTTCGAAGGGGATGTCGCTGCCTTCATCGAACAGCATGTCGTCGAGCAATGCGCCATAGTCTGGCTCGGTGATGTTCGACGACACCTGCATGGCACGCGAGGTCAGGCCGATCTTGTGGCCCACCAGCTTGCGCCCGGCGGCGATCTTTTTCGCCACCCAGGCGCGCTGGATGGCATAGGCGTCTTCGACGCTGATTGCGGGCTGCTCCAGCGAGAACTGGCGCACTTGCTCGCGGGAGCGTTCGGCCTGGTCGAGGCGTTCGGCGGCTTGCTGGATGAAAGCGTTGTCTAGCATGGGGACAGTCTCTTGATTCAAGGGTTGACGATGGCAGCTCGGGTGCGCAGCACCAGCAGGCCACCCAGGGCGATGAAGATGGCGAGCACATACAGGGCCAGGCTGGCGCTGTGGGTGGTGTCGCGCACCCAGCCGATGAAGTAGGGCGTGAAGAACGAGGCGATGCTGCCCAGCGAGCTGATCAGAGCAATGCCGGCGGCCTGGGTGCGGGCGTTGAGGAAGGCCGGCGGCAGTTGCCAGAACATCGGCAGCGCAGCGCTGGCGCCCATGCCGGCCAGCACCAGGCCGGCCATTACCGGCCACGCCTGCTCGGGGGCAAGGGCTGCGATGGCGATGCCGGTGGCGGCCATCAGCAGGGGGACGCACAGGTGCCAGCGGCGTTCGCGCAGGCGGTCGCTGGAGCGGCCGCAGGCCAGCATGAACACGCAGCCGGCCACGTACGGCACAGCGCTGAGCAGGCCGACACTGGCGTCGCTGGCCACCCCGGCACTGTGGATCAGGCTGGGCATCCAGAACGCCAGGGTGTTGACCGCCAGCATCACCGCGCAATACACCGCCACCAGCAGCCACAGTGCACGGCTGGCGAAAATGGCGCTGAACGAGGTCACCGGCTTACGCTGTTCTTCCTCACCGAATTGCGCGCGCAGCGTGGCTTTCTGCTGATCGTCCAGCCAGCTCACCTTTTCGAAATGCTCCGGCAGCACGGCCAGCACCACCAGGCCCAGCAGCACCACAGGTGCGCCTTCGAGCAGGAACATCCACTGCCAGCCACGCAGCCCTGCGGTGTCGTGCATGAAGGCCAGGATGGCCCCGGACACCGGCCCGCCGACGACTCCGGCCAATGGCACGGCAATGGCGAACAGCGCCGTCACCTGGGCGCGCCGCCCGGCCGGGTACCAGCGGTTGAGGTAGACCAGGATACCTGGGAAGAACCCGGCCTCCGCCGCGCCCAGGGCGAAGCGCAGCAGGTAGAACGCGCTGCTGCTTTCGATCAGCAGCATGCTGGTCGACAACAACCCCCACACCACCATCAGGCAGGCGATCCAGCGGCGTGGGCCGACCCGGTCGAGCATGAGGTTGCTGGGTACGCCAAACAGCGCATAGGCGATGAAGAACAGCCCGGCACCCAGGCCGTAGACGGTGTCGGACAAATGCAGGTCCTGGCTCATCTGCATCTTGGCGAAGCCGATGTTGATGCGGTCCAGGTGGGCGAACAGGTAGCACACCAGCAGCAGCGGCATCAGCCGCCAGGTGACTGCCCGGTGGGTACTGTCGACCCTTTCAGCGTGTGCCTCGCGTGGCGAGGCGTGTTCGAGTGTGCTCATGTTTTTGTACTTGTTCTTCAATGAGGCGGGGAAGGGGCTTTCGAGCCGGCGCGCTAGCGGTTGAACAATGGGTGCAAGGTGCTGTGCTTGGCGTCGTAGACTTGGGCGGTGCTGTGGTCGATCTGTACGGTGATGCCGATTGGGCGCTGTTGCAGCAGTGGGTCCAGGCGGGCTTTCAACACCGCCAGCAGGCTGTCGCCCACCGCCTTGTGCACCTCGGTGCTGCGGCCGGTGGCCATGCGCAGGTTGGCGTACAGGAAACCGTATTCGCCCTTGCCATCTGCCACTGCACTATGGGCGGCGGGGTAGGCCAGCACGCGGGTGCCGCCGGTGGGGAACACAGCTTTGCCTTCACCATCGCGCTGTTCGAGCATGGTGTCGGCCAAGGCGCGGCACAGGCCGGGGATGTCGGCATCGGTTTCCAGGTCGGGGGTGTAGAGCAGAACCAGGTGTGGCATGAGGGGTATCCTCGGCGAGCCGCGCCCGCCATCCGCCGGGACGGCCAGGCGCAAGCGGGTGGATTACAAGCGGCTGGTGGACACCACGGCTGCCGGGTTGGCGGCCTGGGCTACAGGGATGGCGCTGCCATCCTGTGGGGTAACCGGGAAGATCGCGTTGATCTGGCCGGTGCCGGAAGAGCCGAAGTAGGGCGTGACCACCTCGGCCTTGCCGTCGTAGTCGGACCAGCCCAGCGCACCGAGCAGCATCGCCGTGTCGTGCATGAACCCTTCACCGTGGCCTTTGGCGGCGTATTCAGGGAGCATGCCGCAGAAGGCTTCCCACTCGCCGTCTTGCCACATTTGCACCACGCGGTGATCAAGGGTTTCCAGGAACGGGCTCCACACCTTGGTGGCGAAGTCCGGCGCCTGGCCGTTCTGCGCGAAGCGGTGCGACAGCGAACCGCTGGCCAGGAATGCCACGGTGCCGTCGTAGTGGTCTTCTACTGCCTTGCGCATGGCCCAGCCCAGGCGGGCGCTGTCGGCCAGGTAGTGCGAGGTGCACAGTGCCGAGACCGAAACCACCTTGAAGTGCTGGTCCTGGTTCATGTAGCGCATCGGCACCAGGGTGCCGTACTCCGGGGCGAGGGTGGTGGCGTGGTGGGCCATGGTCTCGACATTGAAACGGTTGCATTCCTCTGCCAGCAGCTTGCCCAGCTCGGGGTTACCGGGGAAGGCGTAAGGCATGTTGCTGATGAAGTGCGGCAGTTCGTTGCTGGTGTACACACCCTCGAAATGCGGCCCGCACAACACGTGGTAGTTGGCGTTGACCAGCCAGTGGGTATCGAACACGACGATGGTGTCCACGCCCAGCTCGCGGCAGCGGCGGCTGATTTCGTGATGCCCGTCGATGGCTGCCTGGCGAAAGCCCTGGCGCGGGCCTGGCAGTTCGGACATGTACATGGACGGTACATGGGTAATCTTGGCAGTGAGAGCGAGTTTGCCCATGGAAAGCTCCGGTTACAGAATGTTGTTGTTTTCGGCGGCTGACGCGGTACTTGTGGGAGCGGCCATCTACGGTTTGCTCACACGCCCCAGCGCGGAATGTGGTGGCTACCCATGGAAATACACACGTTCTTGATCTCTGCAAAGACCTCGAAGCTGTACTGCCCGCCTTCACGCCCGGTACCGGAACCTTTCACGCCACCGAATGGCTGGCGCAGGTCGCGTACGTTCTGGCTGTTGATGAACACCATGCCGGCCTCGATGCCACGGGCCAGGCGGTGGGCCTTGCCGATGTCCTGGGTCCAGATGTACGACGCCAGGCCGTACTCGGTGTCGTTGGCCAGTTGCAGCGCTTCTGCTTCGTCCTTGAACGGGATCAGGCACACCACCGGGCCGAAGATTTCTTCCTGGGCAATGCGCATCTTGTTGTTCACATCGGCGAACACGGTGGGCTGGATGAACTGCCCTTTGGCCAAATGCGCCGGCAGGTTGGCCGGGCGTTCCAGGCCACCGGCGACCAGGCGTGCGCCTTCTTCCATGCCGATGCGGATGTAGCCGGTGACCTTGTCGTAGTGCTGCTGGGTGATCATCGAACCGACCTGGGTTTTCGGGTCGGTCGGGTCACCGACGATCAGGCGCTTGGCGCGCGCCGCGAACTCGGCGACGAACTGCGGGTACACGCTTTCCTGGATGAAAATGCGGCTGCCGGCGGTGCAGCGTTCGCCGTTCAGCGAGAAGATGGTGAACAGCGCGGCGTCCAGCGCACGCTCAAGGTCGGCATCTTCGAAGATCAGCACCGGCGATTTTCCGCCCAGTTCCATCGAGTACTTTTTCAGGCCAGCGGTCTGCATGATCTTCTTGCCGGTGGCGGTGCCGCCGGTGAAGGAAATAGCGCGTACATCCGGGTGACGTACCAGGGCGTCGCCAGCGGTGGCGCCATAGCCCTGGATCACGTTGAGCACGCCGTTGGGGATGCCGGCTTCGACAGCCAGGCGGCCCAGTTCGTTGGCGGTCAGTGGCGACAGTTCGCTCATCTTCAGCACGGCGGTGTTGCCCAGCGCCAGGCACGGCGCGGTCTTCCAGGTGGCGGTCATGAACGGCACGTTCCAGGGGCTGACCAGGCCGCATACACCCACCGGCTGGTACAGGGTGTAGTTGAGCATCTGGTCGTCGACCGGGTAGGTGTGGCCATCCATGCGTGTGCACACTTCGGCGAAAAAATCGAAGTTGTGCGAGGCACGCGGGATCAGCACGTTCTTGGTCTGGTGGATCGGCAGGCCGGTGTCGAGGGTTTCCAGCTCGGCCAGTTTCGGCACGTTCTGGTCGATCAGCTCACCCAGCTTGCGCATCAGGCGGGCACGTTCCTTGGCCGGGGTGTTGGCCCACTTGGGGAAGGCTTCCTTGGCCGCGGCCACGGCTTGCGCCACTTCTTCGGCGCCACCGCTGGCGACTTCACAAATGGCATCGCCGGTGGCCGGGTTGTAGTTGACGAAGGTGTCTTTGCTCTCGACCTCACGGCCGTTGATCCAGTGCTTGATCATGCTGCTCATGCCTTGTTGTTCTTGAAGAAGTCAGCTTCGCTGACGATGCGGTTGACCAGGCGGCCGACGCCTTCCACTTCCACTACCACTTCATCGCCCGGCACCACGTCGGCCAGGCCTTCTGGCGTGCCGGTGGCGATCATGTCGCCTGGCTGCAGGGTCATGAAGCTGGAGAAGTATTCGATAAGGTGCGGGATGTCGAAGATCATGTCCGCCGTGGTGCCTTCCTGCTTCAGCTCACCGTTGATCCAGGTGCGCAGCTTCAGGTTGCTGACGTCTGGCACATCGGCCGCATCGACGATCCACGGGCCGACCGGGGTGGTGGCGTCGCGGTTTTTCACCCGCAGGTTGGGGCGGTAGTAGTTTTCCAGGTAGTCGCGGATGGCGTAGTCGTTGCACACGGTGTAGCCGGCAACGTAGGCCAGGGCGTCCTCACGCTTGACGTTTTTCGCCGCTTTGCCAATGACCGCGACCAACTCGCACTCGTAGTGCATGTACTCGACGTTGTCCGGGCGCCAGGTGACCTGGCCGTGGCCGGTGTAGGTGCCGGGCGACTTGATGAAGGCCAGAGGTTCGGTGGGCGGCGCGAAGGCCAGTTCCTTGGCGTGATCGGCGTAGTTCAGGCCCAGGGCGAACATGCTGCCGGTGGCGGGCGGCAGCCAGGTGACCTGGTCTTGATGGACCAGGCGGCCATCGGCAAGGCGCAGGTGGTCGCCTTCGACCGTGACATCATGGGCCTGGCCGTCGAACTGGATACGGGCGTGTTTCACAGGTAATTCCTCACTCGGCGACGATGTGGTTGGTCAGCTTGCCCAGGCCGTCGATCTCGATATCGACGCGGTCGCCTGGCTGTACATCGACGCGGCCCTCGGGGGTGCCGGTGATCAGGATGTCGCCAGCGTGCAGGGTCATGAACTCGCTGATTTCGGCAATCAGCTGGGCCACCGTGCGCACGCAGTTGGCGGTGTTGTTGTGCTGGCGCAGTTCGCCATTCACATACAGGCGCAGGCCTAGGGCATCGGGGTTGGCTACCTGGCTGGCCGGCACCAACGCTGGGCCGATCGGGCAGAAGCCATCACGGCACTTGGCCTTGACGGCCGGGCGGTAGTAGCTGTCTTCGGGCAGGCTGGTTTCGTTGACGATGGTGTAGCCCGCCACATGCTCCAGGGCGTCCTCCACACTGACGCGGCTGGCGTCCTTGCCAATCACCACACCCAGCGCCGGGCCAGGTTGCAGGCGCTGTACGTTGGCCGGGAACAGCACTTGGCCTTCATGCTGGTTGCGCGTGTTCGGGGTTTTGACGAACAGCACTGGCTTGACTGGCAGTTGCTTGTACGGTGCTTCGACGAACGCCGCTTGGTGCTGCTGCAGCAAACCCCGGTAGTTCAGCGCGACGCCGAACAGGGTGCCGTTGGCAACGTCATGCAGGGCATGGCTCATGCTCTTCTCCTGGCAGTGCAGGGCGATGGCCGTCCTGCGGATTTTGTTAATGTGTTAATGTTATAGTTAATATGTTAACGATGGTCAAGAGGTGGCCAGTGGTGCGTGCCGACAAGGCGGTGCACCATGGGCCATCGTCAACAGGGTCAAGCGATTTGCGAGCAAGCAGCCATGAGCGACCGGCATCCGATACCGAACATCAACATCGGCCAGGTCTATGACCAGCGCTACAGCGACAGCGAGGTGCATTACGACCGGCTGGGCAACCTGGCGGGCTTTTTCGGGCGCAACATGCCAGTGCACCGACATGACCGGTTCTTCCAGGTGCATTACGTGAAATCGGGCACGGTGCGGGTGTATCTGGACGACCAGCAGTACATCGAGGCCGGGCCGATGTTCTTCCTCACGCCGCCCACGGTGGCACACGCGTTCGTTACCGAAGCCGACAGCGACGGGCATGTGCTGACTGTGCGCCAGCAACTGGTCTGGCAATTGATCGAAGCCGATGCCAGCCTGCTGCCGGCGGGCATGCAGGTGCAGCCGGCCTGCGTGGCGCTGGGCAACCTGCCGGCCGAATACAAGGCCGAGGCCCACCGCCTGCAAGGCTGGCTGGAAGCGCTGAGCGACGAGTTCGCCACACAGCAACCGGGGCGCGAGGCGGCGCTGCAGTCGCTGACCCGCTTGATCATGGTCAGCCTGCTGCGGCTGTGCCCCAACTCGCTGGAGTCGACCCCGGCGCGGCATGAGGACTTGAAGATCTTCCACCGTTTCAATGCACTGATCGAAGCGCATTACCTCGAGCACTGGCCGCTGGCCCGCTACGCGCAGCAGGTTGGCGTGACCGAGGCGCGGCTGAACGATGTGTGCCGGCGTATCGCCGACTTGCCATCCAAGCGCCTGGTACTGGAGCGGCTGATGCAGGAGGCCAAGCGCTTGCTGTTGTTTTCCGGTAGCACGGCCAACGAAATCTGTTACCAGCTCGGCTTCAAGGACCCGGCCTATTTCAGCCGCTTCTTCAACCGCTACGCCAAACTCACGCCTGGGGAGTATCGCCAGCGGCAGGCACACTTGCAGTGACAGGGCCATGGCGGCGCACCCGGTATGTGTTGTTGTTTGTACCGGATAGTCGCAGCCCGCGCGCTGGGCTTGAATGGGTTTTCCGTGGAACAGATTGCACTTTCCATCGTGCATGCCCTTAAATTTGTGAACTGAGAAAAACCACAGGCTCGACCATGACCAAGACCCAACCTTCGCTCACCCTAAGCCTTTTGCAGGCCCGAGAAGCCGCGATGGCATTTTTCAGGCCGCTGTTGAACGCGCATGACCTGACCGAGCAGCAATGGCGGGTCATCCGCATCCTCAAGCAGCATGGCGAGCTGGAGAATTACCAGCTGGCAGAACTGGCCTGCATCCTCAAGCCGAGCATGACCGGGGTGCTGGGGCGGCTGGAGCGCGATGGGCTGGTGCGGCGGCAGAAGGCAGCGCAGGACCAGCGGCGGGTGTTCGTCAGCCTGACCGAAGACGGGGAGGCGTGCTTTGCCTCGATGAAGGAAGGGATGGAGGCCAACTACCAGAAGATTCAGGCGCAGTTTGGTGAAGAGAAGCTGCAGCAACTGATGGGCTTGTTGAATGACCTGAAGCGCATTGCGCCCTGAGTTCCTGTAGTGGATGGCACCGGTTGTACAGGATGACAGTCGTCGCTGTGGGAGCGGGCATGCCCGCGAAGAGCGCCGCCGCCGGGGCTGGTCATGCGTGGCTCAGAGGCGGTGCCAGGCACCGCAGAGGGAAGGGCGGCAAGAGCCTCAGAGCCGGCGCACCGGCCCTGAGTGGAGCACTCAATACTCCCAGAAGATTCGCTGCAGTTCCTTGCTGTCCTGGGTCTTGGTCATCGCTACCATCGCCAGAATTCGCGCCTTTTGCGGGTTCAGGTCGTGGGCCACCACCCAGTCGTTCTTGTCGTCCGGCTGTTCGGCGTTGCGCAGCACGAAGCCACCCTGGTTGACGTGAGACGAACGGATGATCTGCACGCCGTTCTTGCGCAGCTCTTGCAGCGCCGGCACCACCCGCGACGATACCGAACCGTTGCCGGTGCCGGCATGAATCAGCGCCTTGGCACCGTTTTGCGCCAGTGCCTTGTAGGCAGTGTCGGTGACGTTGCCATAGCCATAGGCAATGTCCACCTGGGGCAGGCTGCTGATCTGCTTGATATCGAACTCGGAATTGACCGTATGGCGCTTGGCCGGCAGGCGGAACCAGTAGGACTTGCCTTCCACTACCATGCCCATGGGGCCCCAGGCGCTCTTGAACGCTTCGGTTTTGATGTTGACCGACTTGCTCACGTCACGCCCGGACTGGATCTCGTCGTTCATGGTCACCAGCACGCCCTTGCCACGCGACTGCTTGTCGCTGGCCACGGCCACGGCGTTATACAGGTTGAGCATGCCGTCAGCGGACATGGCGGTACCTGGACGCATCGAACCGACCACCACGATTGGCTTGTCGGTCTTTTCCACCAGATTGAGGAAATAGGCGGTTTCTTCCAGGGTGTCGGTGCCGTGGGTGATGACGATTCCGTCGACGTCCTTGCTTTCGGCCAGCTCGGCGACGCGTTTGCCCAGCTTTAGCAGGTCGTCGTTGCTGATGCTTTCAGACGCGATCTGCATCACTTGCTCACCGCGCACGTTGGCGATGTCTGCAAGCTCCGGCACGCCGGCGATGAGCTTGTCGACGCCCAGCTTGGCAGCCTGGTAGGTAGCGCTGTTGGCGGCGCTGGCACCGGCGCCGGCAATGGTGCCGCCGGTGGCGAGGATGACCACGTTGGCCAGCTTCTGCTGGGTTTCGGCTTCTTTGGCCGAGGCGGTGGCTGGCAGGATCAGCAGCAGCGCGAGTGCGCTGGGGGCGAAGGTTTTCAGTGCGGCATTCATCGTTATTGTTCTCTCTTCCTAGTGAGATGATTTTTTTGTCGCACCTGGACAAGGCATGTTTCATACCAGCTTGTGTAAATGAGCGTAGGTGCGGCCTTGCGCGTTGCCAGGGGGCGTATTGCATTCGGAATCCCGAAAAACATAGGAAAAGGTGTTCGGTTTTTCGGAGAAATCTGGATAATCAGCCGAAGCAGTGCTCTGGCCTCCGACAGCCAAACGGATTTGACAAACCCCGGTCCTGTTTCCATAGTTAGGTACCGCAAACGTTTGCTATCCGATAAAAAACACAAGATTCGGAGTCATCGTCCATGAAACTGCCGTTCCCCGGTCGTCTGCTGGCCCTCGCTGTCGTTTCCTCGCTTTCTCTCGCCCTGCCATTGTCGGCCGCCCACGCCGAAGACAAACCCAAGGTCGCCCTGGTCATGAAGTCGCTGGCCAATGAATTCTTCCGCACCATGGAAGACGGCGCCAAGGACTACCAGAAAGCCCACGCCAGTGAATTCGACCTGGTCGCCAATGGCATCAAGAACGAAACCGACACCGGCGAGCAGATTCGCATCGTCGAGCAAATGGTCAATTCCGGCGCCAAGGCGCTGGTGATTGCCCCGGCCGATTCCAAGGCACTGGTGTCGGCGGTGAAGAAGGCCATGGACCAGGGCGTTGTAGTGATCAACATCGACAACCGTCTGGACCCTGATCTGCTCAAGAGCAAAGGCATCAGCGTACCCTTCGTTGGCCCCGACAACCGCAAGGGCGCGCGCCTGGTCGGCGACTACCTGGCCAGCCAGAAGCTCAAGGCCGGCGACCAGGTGGGCATCATCGAAGGCGTGCCGACCACCACCAACGCCCAGCAACGCACCGCCGGCTTCAAGGACGCCATGGAGGCCGCACAGATGAAGATCGTCTCGGTGCAAAGTGGCAACTGGGAAATCGACAAAGGCAACGCTGTCGCGGCGTCCATGCTCAACGAATACCCCGAACTGAAAGCCCTGATGGCTGGCAACGACAGCATGGCCCTGGGTGCGGTATCGGCCGTGCGTGCTGCCGGTAAGACCGGCCAGGTGCAAGTGGTGGGCTACGACAACATCAACGCCATCAAACCGATGCTTGGTGATGGTCGCGTACTCGCCACCCTCGACCAGGCCGCCAGCCAGCAGGCGGTGTACGGCATCCAGGCGGCGCTGAAAATGGTCAAGGGCGAGAAGCCTGATGTGGATGACGACAACGTCATCCAGACCCCGGTCAAACTCATCACCAAGAAGCCCTGACGCTGCCAGGAGAACGGCCATGCCTGCATTGGCCAACGAAGTGGTACTCGCCGCCCGTGGGTTGGGCAAGACTTACGCCCAGCCCGTGCTAGGCGACGTCAGCCTGAGCCTGCGCGCCGGCGAAGTGCTGGCCCTGACCGGCGAAAACGGTGCGGGCAAAAGTACCCTGTCCAAGCTCATCAGTGGCCTGGAGGTGCCCACCACCGGGCTCATGACCTATCGCGGCCAGGCCTACGCGCCCGCCAGCCGCAGCGAGGCCGAGCGCCTCGGTGTACGCATGGTCATGCAGGAGTTGAACCTGCTGCCGACACTGACCGTGGCGGAAAACCTGTTCCTCGACAACCTGCCCAGCCGCTTTGGCTGGATCAGCCACAAGCGCCTGCGCCAATTGGCCACGGCCGCCATGGCCCAGGTCGGGCTCGATGCCATCGACCCGGATACCCCGGTGGGCGAGTTGGGTATCGGGCATCAGCAGATGGTCGAAATCGCCCGCAACCTGATCGGTGACTGCCATGTGCTGATCTTCGACGAGCCCACTGCCATGCTCACTGCGCGCGAGGTGGAGTTGCTGTTCACCCAGATTGAGCGCTTGCGCCAGCGTGGCGTGGCCATCGTCTATATCTCGCACCGCCTGGAAGAGTTGCAGCGCGTGGCTCAGCGCATCGTTGTGCTGCGCGATGGCAAACTGGTGTGCGATGAGCCGATACAGCGCTACAGCAGTGCCGAACTGGTCAACCTGATGGTCGGCCGCGAACTGGGCGAGCATATCGACCTGGGCCGCCGGCAGATCGGTGCCCCCTTGCTCAAGGTCGACAAGCTAAGCCGTGCTGACAAGGTGCGCGAGGTGTCGTTCGAGGTCAGGGCAGGGGAAATCTTTGGCATATCCGGCCTGATCGGCGCCGGCCGCACCGAGCTGCTGAGGCTGATCTACGGTGCCGACCGTGCCGACAGTGGCAGCATCGCGCTCGGCCAGCCACTTCAAGCGGTAACCATCGACTCGCCCAAGGCCGCCGTGCGGGCGGGTATCGCGCTGATTACCGAAGACCGCAAAGGCGAGGGCCTGCTGCTGACGCAGTCGATCAGCGCCAACATCGCCCTGGGTAACCTGGGCGCGGTATCGCGGGCCGGCGTGCTCGATGGCCAGGCAGAGCAAGCCCTGGCCGAACGCCAGATCCAGGCCATGCGCATTCGCAGTGCCGGCGCGCAGCAGGTAGTGGGCGAGCTGTCTGGCGGCAACCAGCAGAAGGTGGTGATCGGCCGCTGGCTGGAGCGCGATTGCCAGGTGCTGCTGTTCGACGAACCTACCCGTGGCATCGATGTGGGCGCCAAGTTCGACATCTATGGCCTGCTGGCCGAACTGGCGCGCCAGGGCAAGGCCCTGGTGGTGGTGTCCAGCGACCTGCGCGAGCTGATGCTGATTTGCGACCGCATCGCTGTGCTGTCCGCCGGCCGCCTGATCGACACCTTCGAGCGTGAGCATTGGACTCAGGATCAGCTGTTGGCCGCCGCCTTTGCCGGATATCAGAAACGTGACGCACTGCTGCACGATGCAGCACCCAGGAAGAATGCATGAAAACCACCCCGCTAGACAGCCAAGGCGTCGCTCCCGTGCGCCGCAGTGGCACGTACTTTGGCTTGGCCACTTACTTGGGCTTGGCTGGCGCTTTGCTGGCGATGATCGTGTTGTTCTCATTCCTCAGCAGCCACTTTTGGTCTTACAGCACCTTCAGCACCTTGGCCAACCAGATCCCGGACCTGATGGTACTGGCGGTGGGCATGACCTTCGTGCTGATTATCGGCGGTATCGACCTGTCGGTGGGCTCGGTGCTGGCGCTGGCTGCCTCCGCGGTGAGCGTGGCGATTCTCGGCTGGGGCTGGGGCGTGCTGCCCTCGGCGATGCTGGGCATGGCCGTGGCCGCGCTGGCCGGCAGCATTACCGGGTGCGTAACCGTGGCCTGGCGCATCCCGTCATTCATTGTTTCGCTCGGCGTGCTGGAAATGGCCCGTGGTCTGGCCTACCAGTTCACCGACTCGCGCACCGCCTATATTGGCGATGCCTATGCCTGGTTCTCCAACCCGGTCGCCTTTGGTATTTCGCCAGCCTTCATCATTGCCTTGCTGGTAATCGTGTTGGCCCAGCTGGTGCTGACCCGTACGGTATTCGGCCGCTACCTGATTGGCATTGGCACCAACGAAGAAGCCGTACGCCTCGCCGGTATCGACCCGCGGCCCTACAAAGTGTTGGTGTTCGCCTTGATGGGCCTGCTCGCCGGCCTGGCCGCGCTGTTCCAGATCTCGCGGCTGGAAGCCGCCGACCCCAATGCTGGCTCCGGCCTGGAACTGCAGGTGATTGCCGCTGTAGTGATCGGCGGCACCAGCCTGATGGGCGGGCGTGGCTCGGTTATCAGCACCTTCTTTGGCGTACTGATCATTTCCGTACTGGCCGCCGGGCTGGCGCAGATCGGCGCCAGCGAACCAACCAAACGCATCATCACCGGGGCGGTGATCGTCATCGCCGTGGTGCTCGACACTTACCGCAGCCGGCGTGCAGCCCGGCGGAACTGACAACATGGCAACCATCAAAGATGTCGCGGCGCTGGCGGGTATTTCTTACACCACCGTGTCCCATGTACTGAACAAGACCCGACCCGTCAGCGAACAGGTGCGGTTGAAAGTGGAAGCCGCCATTATCGAACTGGATTATGTGCCCAGTGCGGTGGCCCGCTCACTCAAGGCGCGTAGCACGGCCACCATCGGCCTGCTGGTGCCCAACAGCGTCAACCCGTACTTCGCCGAGCTGGCGCGGGGTATCGAAGACGCCTGCGAACGCAACGGCTATTGTGTGATCCTGTGCAACTCCGACGACAACCCGCAGAAGCAGCGCAGTTACCTGCGCGTGCTGCTGGAAAAACGCATCGACGGCCTGGTGGTAGCCTCGGTGGGCCAGGACAGCGACCTGCTGCAAAGCCTGGCCTGTGTACGCACGCCCATGGTCATCGTCGACCGTGAGCTGGAGGGCGTCGATGCCGACCTGGTGCGTATCGACCACGAGCATGGCGCGTACCTGGCCACCCAGCACCTGCTGGAGCTTGGCCATCGCGACATCGCCTACATCGGCGGCCCTGCCGAAACCGGGGTTACTCAGCTGCGCCTGTGCGGCTTTCGCCGCGCCATGATCGAAGCCGGTGCGCCCCTGCTGGGCAACCGTGTGCTGCACTGCGACTTCACCAGCCCAGGTGGCCATGCGGCGGCAACGCAGGTGCTGGAGGGCAAGCGGCCCACGGCAATTTTTGCCGGCAATGACATGATTGGTTTCGGCGTGCTGCGCGCTGCAGCCGAACGCAATATCAGCGTACCCGGCGAACTGTCGGTGATCGGCTTCGACGACATCGAACTCAGCCGCTACGTCTACCCGCCGTTGACCACGGTGGGCCAGTCGATTCGCGAGCTGGGCGAAAGTGCCGCTTCACTGTTGCTGACGCGTATCGGTACACCCCGGCAAGGCGCGGCAGAGCAACGCATCATTGCCCCGCGCATCGTCTTGCGTGAGTCCACCGGGCCACGCCCGGACCTGTTCAATGATTACCGCTAACGCTAAGGAAATGTCATGAATGCCAAGGTTGTGGTGGTCGGCAGCCTCAATATGGACCTGGTGGCCCGCGCGCAGCGCCTGCCCAGGGCCGGCGAAACACTCCCCGGCGAAAGCTTTTTCACCGTGCCGGGCGGCAAGGGCGCTAATCAGGCCGTGGCAGTGGCACGGTTGGGCGGTAGCGTGGCGATGATCGGCAATGTGGGGGACGACGATTATGGTCGGCAACTGCACCGGGCATTGTACGTCGAGGGTATCGACTGCCAGGGCGTAAGCACGTGCCCAGGGGTTTCCAGTGGTGTCGCACTGATCACCGTGGATGCCGCCAGCCAGAACTGTATCGTTATCATTCCCGGCGCCAACGGCCTGCTTACGCCACGGTCGGTGCAGCGTTTCGATGCGCTGTTGCAGGCGGCTGAAGTGATCATTTGCCAACTGGAAGTGCCGGCCGAAACCGTGGCCTGGACCCTGGCCAGAGGGCATGAGCTGGGTAAGCAGGTAATCCTGAACCCAGCACCTGCTACCGGTCCCTTGCCGGCGGACTGGTTTGCGCATATCGATTACCTCACCCCTAACGAAAGCGAGGCCGAAGCGTTGACCGGCATGGCGGTGACCGACCAGGAAAGCGCCCGGCGCGCTGGCGAGCGGCTGCTGCAACTGGGGGCGGGGAAAGTGATCATCACCCTGGGTGCGCAAGGGGCCTTGCGGATTACTGCTCAAGGCCACCAGCACTATCCGGCGTCGGTGGTGCAACCGTTGGATACCACCGCTGCCGGCGATACCTTTGTCGGTGGCTTTGCGGCCGGGCTGGTGCGGGGGCTGGAGGAGGGCGAGGCTATTGTGTTTGGCCAGCGTGCCGCCGCATTGTCGGTCACCCGTGCCGGTGCCCAGCCGTCGATTCCTTACCTGGCGGAGCTGACACCATGAAGAAAACCCCATTGCTGAACGTTGCCCTGTCGCGGGTTATTGCCGGCATGGGGCATGGTGACATTCTAGTGATCGGTGATGCCGGGCTACCGGTGCCGCCGGGCGTGGAGATGATCGACCTGGCCGTTACCCCAGGGTTGCCGGATTTCGCCAGCGTGTTGCGGGCAGTGCTGAGCGAATTGCAGGTAGAGCGGCACGTGCTGGCTGAAGAAATGCAGAAAGTCGTGCCACCAGCGCTGGTCGAAATCGAGCGACTGAAGGGCAAGCTGGGCAAGCGCGAATGGCTGAGCCATGAGAATTTCAAAGTGCTTTCGCGCAGTGCCCGTGCAGTGGTGCGCACAGGTGAATGCCAGCCCTACAGCAACATCGCCCTCATATCCGGCGTCACCTTCTAAGGGCGGGGGGGCAAAGCGGCCCCGGAAACCGCCACCCAGGCAACAGGAGTGCCACCCATGCTCAAACCCCTGCTACAAGGAATCGCCTTCATGGCCACTGCTTCCACCCTTCAGGCCGCCCCTATCGACCTGATCATCGACACTGACCCTGGCGCCGATGATGTGGTCGCGCTGTTTCTGGCCATGGCCTCACCCGACGAACTCAACATCCGCGCCATCACTACAGTGGCTGGCAACGTGCGTCTGGAAAAAACCTCGCGCAACGCGCGCCTGGCTCGCGAATGGGCGGGGCGCGAAGATATCCCCGTCTACGCCGGTGCCGGTCGCCCGTTGGTGCGCACACCTATCTATGCTGCCGACGTACACGGCGAAGAAGGCCTCACTGGCGTACCGGTGCACGAGCCGAAAAAGCCCCAGGCCCAGGGCAATGCCGTGCAGTACCTGATCGACACCCTCGGCGCGGCCACACCCCACAGCATCACCGTGGCCATGCTCGGCCCGCAGACCAACCTGGCCCTGGCGTTGATTCAGCGCCCAGACATCGTCAAGGGCATCAAAGAGGTGGTCGTCATGGGCGGTGCCCATTTCAACGGCGGCAACATCACCCCGGCGGCGGAGTTCAACCTTTACGCCGACCCACACGCCGCCGAAGTGGTGTTGGCCAGCGGCGTGCAACTGACCTACTTGCCGCTGGATGTCACCCACAAGCTGCTGACCAGCGACGCCCGCCTGAAGCAACTGGCCGCCGTGAATAACCAGGCCAGCAAACGCGTGGTAGATATCCTCAATGCCTACATCACCCACGACATGGACCTGTACGGCATGCCCGGCGGCCCGGTGCACGACGCCAGCGTCATCGCCTACCTGTTAAAGCCCGAGCTTTTCAGTGGCCGGCGCATTCACATGAGCGTCGACAGCCGCGAAGGCCCAACGTTTGGCCAGACGATTGCCGACTGGTACGGCGTGCTCAAGCAGCCGGCGAATGTGCTGTGGGTGGAGCAGGGCGATGCCCAGGGGCTGTTCGATCTGCTCAGCGCCCGGTTGGCACGATTGGAATAACCGGGTGCGGCGCGTAACGCTCAAGCACTTGCTCGATGAAGCCGCGCGCGGCTTCAGCGCCGCGATCGCGCACCAGCAGGTCGATGCCAATCAACAGCAGCTCCTCCGGTGTGCCGGGGCTGTACGCGCTCTGGCCCTCGGCCCATTTGACCTTGATATCGGCATCGATGTTGTGGGTGCTCATGAAAAGCTCTCGCTTGGGGCCCGGAACGAAGGGGAACACCTGACCCTGGTGTTCGATGGAGGCGGGATGCGCTCCACTTCTTGCAACAAATCATGGCTTTGCGCCAGTGATCGTGCGAGCTAAGCATATGGCAAACGCAGTGGGTTGTGCAAAATCCGGTCACGATTGCTTTTCGCCTCGCAGCTGCAGTTCAGGCAGACTTGGCCGGTTTTGCAACAAATGATGAGTGGAGCTGTCGGATCAGGCAGTTCCCAGACCGATTTAGGAGGCTTCATGTTCCGTACCCGTGCTTACCTGGCAACCCTGGCGGTGGCTGCTGTCCTGGCTGGTTGCAGCACTGGTGACAACGCTGGTGGTGGTGCTGCGCCGGCCACGCCAGCAGGCAACGACGGCCGTTGCGAAGCCAGCGGCGCTGACTTTGCCATTGGCAAGCCGGCCAGCGCCGAATTGTTGGAGCAGGCGCGCAAGGCCAGCGGCTCGCAAATGGCGCGTATTCTCAAGCCGCACGACGTGGTTACCCTGGAATACCGCTCCGAGCGCTTGAACCTGAATGTGGACGAGCAGGGCAACGTGACCCGCGTCAACTGCGGTTGATGCAGGGCTGAGGGGCCATCAGGCCCCCGAAACATGGCGTGCCCGCATAGGCCATTTCACTCAGCCCATGCAAACGCCCATAAAAAAACCCGCCATAAGGGCGGGTTTTTTTACAGCTTCCGAATTACTCCGGACGAACCTGTGCAGCCTGCATGCCCTTCTGACCGCGCTCGGCGACGAAGGAAACAGTTTGGCCTTCTTTCAGGCTCTTGAAGCCGTCAGATTCGATGGCCTTGAAGTGAACGAACAGGTCGTCGCCGCCGCCTTGTGGGGTGATGAAGCCGAAGCCTTTCTCATCATTGAACCATTTGACGGTGCCGGTTTGGCGATTGGACATGGGATGAATCTCCAGAAACTTGAAATTTTTCGAAGTGCCATAGACGCCTGAGCTGTCTGGCACAGATGACATCATAGTCTAATTCTGCGGATGTAGCGCCTTTTACCTTCATCGGATGTTGATTCAAGGCAAAGAATCGCTCGCCAACCTTGGCTTTAAGGTTTCAGCTTTTTGGTTTACAAGCCTGCTGAACGACCGTCTGGGCCTTCTGCATCAGCTTGGCGTCCACGCCATCCTGGCTGTCCAGGTCGGCAATCTCGGCATCGGTAAAATTCTTTTTGATGGCTTGCGCGCCACAGTCGCAGTGCTTTTTCGCAGTGGCAGCGTCAACACCCTGGCCGCTGGCCACCTGCGTGCACTGGGTCATGTAGCCGGCCTCCTTCCCAGGTGGGAAGTTGCCGGCGTTCGCAGCCACGGGCAGCAGCAGGGCGCCAGCGGCCGCCAGGGCCAGAAGAGACGGAACTCGCATAACCAGTTACTCCTTGGGTTAAGGTCTCATCAAGAGTAGGTTGCTTCCCAAGGTCTGATAGGCATTTTTTCCTGATAGTTCACCGCTGCGGTGCAATTTCCAAATATTTCTGCCTGGGGTGCAACCCGCGTGCTAGCATGCTCGGCTTGTGGTCGCGTTGTTGCCGGCTACAGCTATCTTTTTTCTTTCCAGTCACTCTGGTTCGTCCCTGACAAGTCGAAAGGCTTCTGCCACTGTGAGGCAGGCTTTCCTTAAAGAAAGGCAGGTCGGATCTTGTACTGGCTCATCCCAACCCACGTGACCTTTGGTAGGGGTCACCACTAGGAGAGGAGGCGCCATGCCCGTTATTACTCTTCCCGATGGCAGTCAACGTTCGTTTGATCACGCCGTATCCGTAGCCGACGTAGCCGCTTCCATCGGCGCGGGCCTTGCCAAGGCCACCGTGGCCGGCAAGGTCGACGGCAAACTGGTCGATGCTTGCGACCTGATCAGCAACGACGCCACCCTGCAGATCATTACCCCTAAAGATGAAGAGGGACTGGAGATCATCCGTCACTCGTGCGCCCACTTGGTTGGCCACGCCGTGAAGCAGCTGTACCCGACCGCCAAGATGGTGATCGGCCCGGTGATCGACGAAGGCTTCTATTACGACATCGCCTACGAGCGCCCCTTCACCCCTGAAGACATGGCCGCTATCGAAAAGCGCATGATGGAGCTGATCGAGAAAGACTACGACGTGGTCAAGAAGATGACCCCGCGTGCCGAAGTGATCGATGTGTTCAAGGCCCGTGGCGAAGACTACAAGCTGCGCCTGGTCGAAGACATGCCGGATGAGCAGGCCATGGGCCTGTACTACCACGAAGAATACGTCGACATGTGCCGTGGCCCGCACGTGCCGAACACTCGCTTCCTCAAGGCATTCAAGCTGACCAAGCTGTCCGGCGCGTACTGGCGCGGCGATGCCAAGAACGAGCAGCTGCAGCGCGTGTATGGCACCGCCTGGGCTGACAAGAAGCAGTTGGCCGCTTACATCCAGCGCATCGAAGAAGCCGAAAAGCGCGACCACCGCAAGATCGGCAAGCAGCTCGACCTGTTCCACCTGCAGGAAGAGGCCCCAGGCATGGTGTTCTGGCACGCCAACGGCTGGACCGTCTACCAGGTACTCGAGCAGTACATGCGTGGCGTGCAGCGTGAAAACGGCTACCAGGAAATCAAGACCCCGCAAGTTGTCGACCGTATCCTCTGGGAGCGCTCCGGCCACTGGTCCAACTACGCCGAGAACATGTTCACCACGTCGTCGGAAAGCCGTGACTACGCGGTAAAACCGATGAACTGCCCGTGCCACGTGCAGGTGTTCAACCAGGGCCTGAAAAGCTACCGTGACCTGCCGCTGCGCCTGGCCGAGTTCGGTGCCTGCCACCGTAACGAGCCGTCTGGCGCCCTGCACGGCATCATGCGCGTGCGTGGCTTCGTACAGGACGACGCGCACATCTTCTGCACCGAAGAGCAGGTGAAGAAAGAAGCTGCCGACTTCATCAAGCTGACCCTGGACGTGTACAAGGACTTCGGCTTCAGCGACATCGCCATGAAGCTGTCCACCCGTCCGGCCAAGCGTGTAGGTTCTGAAGAGTTGTGGGACCGTGCCGAAACGGCGCTGGCCGACGCCCTGAACGAATCGGGCCTTGAGTGGGAATACCAGCCAGGCGAGGGCGCCTTCTACGGCCCGAAAATCGAGTTCACCCTGCGCGACTGCCTCGGCCGTAACTGGCAGTGCGGTACCCTGCAGTACGACCCGAACCTGCCAGAACGCCTGGATGCCAGCTATATCGCCGAAGATAACAGCCGTGTTCGCCCGGTCATGCTGCACCGCGCCATTCTCGGTTCGTTCGAACGCTTCATCGGCATGCTGATCGAACACTACGCTGGCGTATTCCCGGCGTGGCTGGCCCCGACCCAGGCGGTGATCATGAATATCACCGACAAGCAGGCCGATTTCGCCCTCGAGGTAGAGAAATCTCTGAACGGTAGCGGTTTCCGTGCCAAGTCGGACTTGAGAAATGAGAAGATCGGCTTTAAAATCCGCGAGCATACTTTGCTCAAGGTCCCGTACCTTTTGGTTATAGGGGACCGCGAAGTCGAAACGCAAACCGTCGCTGTGCGTACTCGCGAAGGCGCAGACCTGGGCTCCATGCCCGTCGCCCAATTCGCTGAGTTGCTGACACAAGCGGTTTCCCGGCGTGGTCGCCAAGAATCGGAGTAATGACTATTAAGCGTGAAATGAGAAACGATAAGCGTGCTGTACCGAAGGCCCCGATCAACGAGAATATCTCGGCCCGCGAGGTTCGGTTAATTGGCGCAGACGGCGAGCAGGTTGGCATCGTCTCGATTGATGAAGCGCTGCGTATCGCTGATGAAGCGAAGCTGGATCTGGTAGAAATTTCTGCAGACGCGGTACCACCGGTCTGCAAGGTCATGGACTACGGCAAGCACCTCTTCGAGAAGAAGAAGCAGGCTAACGAAGCCAAGAAAAACCAGAAGCAGATCCAGATCAAAGAAATCAAGTTTCGTCCAGGGACGGAGGATGGGGATTACCAGGTAAAACTACGCAACCTGGTACGTTTCCTTACCGATGGGGACAAGGCCAAGATCTCTCTGAGATTCCGTGGTCGTGAGATGGCCCACCAGGAGCTGGGCATGGAGCTGTTGAAGCGGGTCGAAGCCGACCTCGCCGAATACGGCACCGTTGAGCAGCATCCTAAGATGGAAGGACGCCAGCTTATGATGGTCATCGCCCCCAAGAAAAAGAAGTAATCTCCCGGGCACGGCAGGCCTGATGATTATGTGTAATTTTATCGAATGCGGAGTTCCAACATGCCAAAAATGAAAACCAAAAGCGGTGCTGCGAAGCGCTTCCTGAAGACAGCTTCGGGCTTCAAGCACAAGCACGCTTTCAAGAGCCACATCCTGACCAAAATGTCGACCAAGCGTAAGCGTCAACTGCGCGGTGCCAGCTTGCTGCACCCGTCCGACGTAGCAAAAGTCGAGCGCATGCTGCGCGTTCGTTAATTCTGGTTAAGATAGAGGAAGTTACTCATGGCTCGTGTTAAGCGCGGCGTTATCGCTCGTAAGCGTCACAAAAAAATTCTGAAACTGGCTAAAGGTTACTACGGTGCACGTTCGCGCGTATTCCGTGTAGCCAAGCAAGCGGTCATCAAGGCAGGCCAATACGCCTACCGCGACCGTCGCCAGAAGAAGCGTCAGTTCCGCGCACTGTGGATCGCTCGTATCAACGCCGGTGCCCGCACCAACGGTCTGTCCTACAGCCGTCTGATTGCTGGCCTGAAAAAGGCTTCGATCGAAATCGACCGTAAGGTTCTGGCTGATCTGGCAGTGAACGAAAAAGCGGCGTTTGCTGCGATTGTCGAGAAAGCTAAAGCCGTTCTGGCTTAAGTACCCGCGACAATCACCCGGCGGCGCTAGCGCTGTCGGGCATTGAACGTCATCGATAGGGGAAGAGCCTTCAAAGCTCTTCCCCTATTTTCGTATCTGGAGTCTGTACATGGAAAACCTGGATGCGCTGGTCTCCCAAGCCCTAGAGGCCGTGGAACGCGCTGAAGACATCAACGCCCTGGAACAGATCCGGGTTAATTATCTCGGCAAGAAGGGCGAGCTGACCCAGGTGATGAAGACCCTGGGCAACCTGCCAGCCGAAGAGCGGCCGAAAGTTGGCGCGCTGATCAACGACGCCAAAGAGCGCGTTACCGTTGTGCTCAATGCCCGCAAGGCCGCCTTTGAAGAAGCCGAGCTCAGCGCTCGCCTGGCTGCCGAGTGCATTGACGTCACCCTGCCAGGTCGCGGCCAGGCCACCGGTGGCCTGCACCCGATCACCCGTACACTCGAGCGCATCGAGCAGTTCTTCACCCACATCGGCTACGGCATCGCCGAAGGCCCAGAGGTCGAAGACGACTACCATAACTTCGAAGCGCTCAATATCCCTGGCCACCACCCGGCCCGGGCGATGCACGACACCTTCTACTTCAATGCCAACATGCTGCTGCGTACCCACACCTCGCCGGTGCAGGTGCGGACCATGGAGTCCACTCAGCCGCCAATCCGCATTGTTTGCCCTGGCCGCGTATACCGCTGCGACTCGGATATCACCCACTCGCCGATGTTCCACCAGGTCGAAGGCCTGCTGATCGATCGCGACATCAACTTCGCCGACCTCAAGGGCACCATCGAAGAATTCCTGCGCGTGTTCTTCGAAAAAGAACTGGCGGTACGTTTCCGCCCATCGTTCTTCCCCTTCACCGAGCCTTCCGCTGAAGTCGACATCCAGTGCGTGATGTGTTCCGGCAATGGTTGCCGCGTGTGCAAGCAAACTGGCTGGCTCGAAGTGATGGGCTGCGGCATGGTGCACCCGAACGTGCTGCGCATGTCCGGCATCGACCCTGAAGAGTTCCAGGGCTTCGCCTTCGGCATGGGCGCCGAGCGCCTGGCCATGCTGCGCTATGGCGTCAACGATTTGCGTCTGTTCTTCGACAACGACCTGCGCTTCCTCGCGCAATTCCGCTAGGTCAATGCCCGACGCAACTTTCAGGAGAACAGCATGAAATTCAGTGAACAGTGGCTGCGCGGTTGGGTAAACCCGCAAGTCTCCCGTGACGAACTGGTCGCCCGCCTGTCCATGGCCGGCCTCGAAGTCGACAGCGTTACCCCCGCTGCCGGCCAGTTCAGCGGCATCGTCGTGGGCGAAATCCTCGCCACCGAACAACACCCGGACGCCGACAAGCTGCGCGTGTGTCAGGTGACCAACGGCCAGGAAACTTTCCAGGTCGTATGCGGCGCGCCTAACGCCCGCCCAGGTATCAAGATCCCGTTCGCCATGATCGGCGCCGAGCTGTCTGGCGACTTCAAGATCAAAAAGGCCAAGCTGCGCGGCGTCGAGTCTTTCGGCATGCTGTGCTCGGCTGCCGAGCTGGAAATCAGCGAAGAGAACGATGGCCTGCTGGAATTGGCGGCTGACGCCCCGGTTGGCGAAGACATTCGCAAGTACCTGAGCCTGGACGATGCCAGCATCGAAATCGGCCTGACCCCCAACCGTGGCGACTGCCTGTCCATCGCGGGCTTGGCCCGCGACGTCAGCGCCCTGTACGACACCCCGGTCACTCGTCCGGTCGTGCCAGCCGTAGCGGCGGCCCACGACGAAGTGCGCCCGGTCGAAGTCAGTGCCCCGGCTGCCTGCCCACGCTACCTGGGCCGTGTTATCCGTAACGTCGACCTCAGCAAGCCAACCCCACTGTGGATGGTCGAGCGCCTGCGCCGCAGCGACGTGCGCAGCATCGACGCCGCCGTCGACATCACCAACTACGTGATGCTTGAACTTGGCCAGCCGATGCACGCCTTCGACCTGGCGGAAATCAACGGCGGCATCCGCGTGCGCATGGCTGAAGAGGGCGAAAAGCTCGTCCTGCTCGATGGCCAGGAAGTGGCCCTGCGTGCCGATACCCTGGTGATCGCCGACCACACCCGCGCCCTGGCCATCGCCGGCGTCATGGGTGGCGAGCACAGCGGTGTGAATACCGAAAAAACCCGCGACCTGTTCCTGGAAAGCGCGTTCTTCGAGCCGATTTCCGTCGCCGGTAAAGCCCGCTCCTACGGCCTGCACACCGATGCCTCGCACCGCTATGAACGCGGCGTCGACTCGCAGCTGGCCCGCGAAGCCATGGAGCGCGCCACTCAGCTGCTGCTGGACATCGTTGGTGGCGAAGCCGGCCCGATCGTCGAAGCCGTCAGCGAACAGCACCTGCCGCAAGTGGCCCCTGTCACCCTGCGCGCCGAACGCATCACCCAGATGCTCGGCATGGAAATGGACCCAGCCCAGGTCGAGCAACTGCTCAACGCCCTGGAACTGACCACCACTCGCAACGGGGAAGGGCAGTGGACCGTCAACGTCCCGAGCCATCGCTTCGACATCAGCCTGGAAGTCGACCTGATCGAAGAACTGGCCCGCCTGTACGGCTACAACAACCTGCCGGTTCGCTACCCGCAAGCCCGCCTGGCCCCCCAGGGCAAGCCAGAGACTCGCGGTGACCTGCCGACCCTGCGTCGTCTGCTGGTTGCCCGCGGCTACCAGGAAGCCATCACCTACAGCTTCATCGACCCGAAACTGTTCGAACTGTTCAGCCCGGGCGTAGAGCCGCTGCTGTTGGCCAACCCCATCTCCAGCGACATGGCCGCCATGCGCGCGTCCCTGTGGCCGGGCCTGGTCAAGGCGCTGCAGCACAACCTGAACCGCCAGCAAGACCGCGTGCGCCTGTTCGAAAGCGGCCTGCGCTTTGTCGGCCAGCTCGGTGACCTGCAGCAGCAGCCGATGATTGCCGGCGTAATCACTGGCAGCCGCCTGCCAGAAGGCTGGGCCAACGGCCGGGACGGCGTCGACTTCTTCGACGTCAAAGCCGACGTGGAAGCCCTGCTGGGCTACTCCGGTGCCCTGAGCGACTTCACCTTCAGCGCCGGCAAGCACCCAGCCCTGCACCCAGGCCAGACCGCCGCCATCGAGCGTGACGGCAAACTGGTCGGCTACCTCGGCGCCATCCACCCAGAGCTGGCCAAGGCCCTGGACCTGGACCGCCCGGTATTCCTGTTCGAGCTGGTGCTGGGCGACGTGGTCGAAGGCCGCCTGCCGAAGTTCAGCGAGCTGTCCAAGTTCCCGGAAACCCGTCGCGACCTGGCCTTGATCGCAGGGCGTGATGTAGCTTCTAGCGCGGTGCTTGAATTAATTCGTGACAATGCAGGCGAATGGCTCACAGACCTCAGGCTGTTTGATGTCTACCAAGGTAAAGGCATTGATCCTGATAGAAAAAGCCTTGCCGTCGGCTTGACCTGGCAGCATCCATCGCGCACTCTTAACGACGATGAGGTGAACACTACCCTGCAAAACATCCTCACCTCGCTCGAACAAAGGTTGAACACCACGTTAAGGAAATAACGGCATGGGTGCTCTGACGAAAGCTGAGATGGCCGAAAGGCTGTACGAGGAGCTGGGGCTTAACAAGCGTGAGGCCAAGGAATTGGTCGAGCTGTTTTTCGAAGAAATTCGGCACGCACTTGAAGAGAACGAGCAGGTGAAGCTGTCCGGTTTCGGCAACTTCGACCTTCGCGACAAACGCCAGCGGCCGGGCCGCAACCCCAAGACAGGGGAAGAGATCCCGATCACTGCACGGCGCGTCGTCACCTTTCGTCCAGGGCAGAAGTTGAAGGCCCGGGTTGAGGCCTATGCTGGAACCAAGCCATAACGACGAACTGCCCCCCATACCGGGCAAGCGCTACTTCACCATTGGTGAAGTGAGTGAGCTTTGTGCGGTTAAGCCGCACGTGCTGCGGTATTGGGAGCAGGAGTTCGACCAGCTTAACCCTGTGAAGCGGCGGGGCAACCGGCGGTATTACCAGCGCCAGGATGTGCTGATGATCCGCCAGATTCGTGCGCTGCTTTATGACCAGGGGTTCACCATTGGCGGCGCCCGGTTGAGGCTCTCCAGTGATGAGGCTAAGGATGAATCCAGCCAATACAAGCAACTGATTCGTCAGATGATTGTTGAGTTGGAGGATGTGTTGGTAGTGTTGAAGAAATGAGCTTGTTTGCTGGTAAGTGAAAATTCTTTGAGAAAAAGCTTTCATTTATCAGGAGGTTAGGGTAGATTCTTCATCGTTCTCAGCAGTATCGAGAATAGAGTCGGGGCGTAGCGCAGCCCGGTAGCGCACTTGCATGGGGTGCAAGGGGTCGAGTGTTCGAATCACTCCGTCCCGACCATATATTTCAACGACTTAGCCACCTTCGGGTGGCTTTTTCGTTTTTGCATGTGGGGAGTTTTTCGGGACTTCATCCGATTTTCCTCTTCAAGATCGTCAACACCGGCCCGCGAGAGTCAGTTGTTGATACCATGTTCGCAGCCTCAATCAGCTTGCCCAGCTCAGCGCCGGAGTAGTGGCTGGTGATGCTGCCGTTCTTGTGCCCGAGCAGTGACTTCCGATCCTCTTCTGTAACGCCTGCTGCCCGCAGTCGTCGACCGAAGGTGTGCTTCAAGTCGTGAATCCTGATCGAGGCATATCCAGGGTGAGCGGGGCGAAGGTTTTCCTCCTGCCAGAGTTTCGCCGCTCTCACCCGTGCCTTCTTCCATGCCGAATCGTTCATCCGGTGCATCGCTGTGCCGTTGTATGGGAATACCCATTCCTTGCTGATCCCGCGCTGCCTTTCAATAATCGACTTGGCCACGTTGTTCAGCACCACCAGGCGCTCGTCGCCATTCTTTACGCCAGACCGGGCGTGTCTCCCGCCGAAGTCAGCAGGGATCAGGAAAACACTGGTTCCCAGTTCCGGCACCGATATCTCCCAATCCCACCTCAGCTTGCACACCTCTTGCTCCCGGCAGCCCGTGTTTACCTTGAACAGGGCCATCGTTTGCAGATGGCCCGGTAACTCGTTGAAGAGGATCGACTGCTCTTCCCATGACATAGGGTAGGGCTTGCGGCTCGACTTCTTCTCTTCGAGCTTTCTCAGCATGGGTACACTGTCCAGCCATGGGCGGCGATCATCGTCTCGCCACTTCCTGGCGCAGAGCGTCAAAACCCGGACCGCGCGCTCGATGGCGATGTTGATCGTCCGGTTGCTCACGGCCTTTTCAATGGTCCCATCCGGCAGAACCTTTTCTGTCTGCCGATCCCTGATAAACGGCTCCAGCGCCTGGTCATCGATGTGCGTCAGCGGTAGGTGGCCCAGGTACGGGTGAAGCTGTTTCATGCACAAGGCAGTCAGGTGAATGGAGGGCTGATCCTTGACCTCAAGGAGGTAGCGCATTGCCGCCTCCTCCCAGGTGTGCACCTGCCGAACGCCGTACACCTTCCGTTGACGCATCTGCTCGAGCTTGTGGATCAAGTACTGCTCTGCTTCTTCCCGGTCACCAGTTCCAGTACTCTCTCGAATTCGCTCCCCTTTGTAGACTTTGTCGATTTGCCAGACACCGCCCTTCTCGTAGAGGCCGGTGATCGTTTTTCGCGCCATGTATCATCTCCTCGGCGCTCGCTGCGGGGCCGATTGTTGTCCT